>CAZMPS010000033.1:2004-12097 GCA_964568305.1 uncultured Burkholderiaceae bacterium | reverse complement strand
GGCTTCGGTGTTGCGAAAGGCTCGATATCGGGCAAGAGCTTTCGCAAATGGTCACGACGAGCCTCCTGATTGGAGCCGACTTCTTCTGCAGGCCACCAAGTCTTGGGGACAACTCCCTCCTGAATTTCAGATAGATATTTCTTGATGACTGGCAACCGATTCCCGTCCTTACCGAAATAGACCCGGCCTTCGGCCAGTGCCGCTTCAAAAGTTGCGCGACTGAAGCGCCAGAAGTTTCCGGCGGGAGGAGTAACTACACGGCCTGAAGGCAAAGTGATCGGGTATAGCAAACTCTGGCCTCCACTCTTGGCTGTACCGTCTGCACCCTGCCGCCAAGATCCACGAGGGTCGTTGTCAGGATTCTGATACCGCTTAAGCTGATCCTCGGACCGCACAAGCATATTGCGAGTCTTTCGCCAAACATCCCGATCCCGAGCGAATAGCAATACGTAGTCGTGCGACGAAGACACATCCGTATCGTTCTTCCTGCCACTGTCTTTCTCCCAAACCATTGACGCTACGAAGTTTGATCTTCCAAAAACCTCATCGCACAACACCTTCAAATAATGCGCCTCGTTGTCATCAATCGTTATCCAAAGCGAACCATCATCAGCTAGAAGGCGACGAATGATTTCTAATCGATCGCGCATCAACCCCAGCCAGATTGAATGTTCCAATCCATCGTCGTAATGCGTGAACGCGCTGCCAGTGTTATACGGTGGATCAATGAACACGCACTTCACTTTGCCTGAAAACTCCTGCTCCAATGCTTTGAGCGCCAGCAGGTTGTCACCAAAGATCAGGCGGTTGTCAAAAATGTCGTTGTCTGATACACGCTGTTTGGCGTGATAGGACTTGCCTGAGTCTTCGAGCAGGATGCGTGGCTCTAGCTTGGGGCGTTTTTCTTTGCCGATCCAGGTTAGTTCTAATTTTTGTTTTTGTTTGTTCTTGCTCATCAGTGTCTTAGCTCGGTTTTTTTAAAGGATGAAGGCGACGCGTATCACCTCCATTTTTCCAATGACTACCATTGTCCTTGGTTGGCCAACCATGATCAGGGCATATCAATGCATCGGACAATTGCTCAACTAGTCGAGAAAATTTGATTCCATCGGCAGGATACAAATCAAAAGAAATGGAATTGAAATGTGCTCCCAATACATTTCTTGCTTGTGCAATGTCTTTTATGTCACTAAGTATTTTCTTTATTGGTTGAGTGATGATGACACGACTACCCGTGTCATCTGGGTTAACCAACTCAACAGTCAGTGCATCCAGCAATTTTCCGTTGATGGCGCCTAATAAATCATTGAGCACATAAGCGTTTCGTGTATTTCTTGGAACAGCACATCCATATTTCAAAGTTAAAAAGTCAAGGATAGCTTCCAGAATAACGCCCGCCTTGCTGACAATGGCTTGAACATCTGGATTCTGGTCAGCCAAGAGTACCTTCAAACGAACTATCTCTGGAATAGACCCCGTCAATGCAATGCCATTGTCTAGCGACCAATCCTGTAATTCAACAAACTGGCAAACTTGATCAGGCTTCAAGATACCCCAGCGAAACTTCTCACGCCATGGCCTATAGTGGGTGGTAATAATAGCGTGCTGGAATTTCTGACTAATGTCGTAAATCAGTCCAATAACTCGTTCGACATGTGGCTCATCCACACTACCGAGCACATCATCCAACACCAGGATCTTTTTTCCAGGTTCTTCACGTTCTGCCAAAGCCAAAAAGACACAAAGGCCTAGTGTGTCCAAGTGCGAATCACTGAAATATGCTTGAGGAGGTGTATCTGTTTTCCGGCCAAACTCAGTGGTAATTTCCAATGAGCGCCGCTTTCCTGCTTCCAGCGCAAGAGCAATTTTGTTCAGTCCCTCGCCCGGATGTATCGTGTCGTACAACTCACCAACGCGAGTAGACATGGTAGTAAGAACTGAATCAGTATATTTTTTTCGCTCACTCTCTACAATCTTTAAGATTGCTTCAAGCCGAGGGCGTACAGCCGCTAATTCCTTAGCCGCAGCCTCACTTTCTTTGTAATCCATCAGTGAGCGGCTCAAGGTTTGCACGAAATTTTTGCTATCCACACAAGCATCTGCAGCCTGCTTCCAATCATCGCGCTTTGCTTTATGAGCATCAATCCATGTTTGCCATTGAGCAGTATCAACAGGCACTGGAAATATCGGCATATTTAGGTCAGAAATCGTTTGGGCGCTCATGCAATAGCTTTCAAACGATAAAAAATCATTACTAGCATCTTTCTTGTAATCTTCAAGCCGCTGTTCAACTCTTTGCACATCCTTTTCTTGAGTCTGAACCACATTTTTTGCTGCCTCTAGCTTGGCATAAATTCCTTGCGATTCAATTCGTCGATTAACTTCGGCAGTCAAGCCTGCGGCTTTCTCGCTACTTTCACAAAGCGGACATACCTCCAGGTGTGGATGCTTTGCGAGGTGCTGCTGCGCTGCTTTCAGAATATTCAGGATTTCAAGATAGTCTTCGGCTGCATCGTTGGTAAGAGCTTCCAGATTCGTGTGGGCAATTTCTAAGCTTGTCTTTGCCGCCTCAAACTGTTGGTTAAGATTAATCAGCTTGGCGGGATGCGGAATAACCTTATCCCAAACCGAAATCAAGCCATCAATTGCGGCTTTTCGTTGATCAAGTTTTTGCAAGTCTTTCTGGATTTCTGCCTCTGCCCAAGTAAAAGCATCAGGAGCTGGGCTTCCTGCCTGTTTCCAGAAGTTTTCAATATTTGTTTTGTTGGCCCCAAAACGAGTCGTTGCAGTCTCGTAGGATTGATCTTTATCACGAATCAATTTGCGAAGCGTATCTTCCGAAGCCTCAACTCCTGACACATCAACGAATTTACTGATTGCTTCGTAGCGTTTTGCAGGTTGTGCTGTGATCAAGCTCAAAATCTCACTGCGTCGCAGTACATTCACTTGTGGCTTTAATTCTTCCTCCTCAAATACTGCTCCTGTTTTGCCTAGGGATAGGGTGCATGTGCCTGCCGAAGTTGAAAGCACAATCCTTACATCACCATGTACTTTCCCGACTGAAGGCCAATACGGCCGCGTAATGCCACCCACTCCCCGATTCTCCAAAGAACCGACTGTCCCATTGCCCAGTAGATCAAAAGCATCCGAAATTGTCGATTTCCCCGTTCCATTTTCGCCATAGACGATAGTTAGTTTTCGTCCCTTCTCGAAATCCAAGATAAAAGGTGACACAGCTCCGCGGAGGTGCTCAATCCGCAAACTGACAAGTGAAGAAGAGCTCATTGTTTCGCTTCTTTTTGCATAGCTTTTTCCGCCATCAGAAACCAGTCTTCCTGCTTGATGGAACCAGCTACAATCTTCTCTGCATACTTTAGTAGGTCTTCCTGCAACATTAAACCAGCCCCTGTAAGTAGCGGCACAATCAGTTCGACCAATTCGTTTGATGGTGATTTCATACCTGCCTCACCACTTTCGTGCATAACTGCTTTTAATAATCGAAGAAATATAGGAGTTCAAGCCACGGCCCTGCTCTGCCAATTGCTTCATCTTTTCTACTACTGCCGAACCTGGCCGAACTGAGTTGTAAAGATAATTTCGATAACTTCCACTCATGAAAACCACTTGAATTGCATCCTCTGTTATCTGGTAGGCAACAACATTAGAATTTCCACTTAGATTGCGATAAGGCGTCATTTCAGCTCCCATTCAATGGTAAATAGCGTGTTTTCTTTAACTTGTTGCATAAGCTGATCCTCTAATTCTGCAATCAACTTATTGTGCTGCGCTTCGACTTCGTCCTGCCGATTAAACAACTCGCGCCGCAACTTCGTGCGTTTAGCCTCCAGCTCTCTTTGCTTCTTCTGCCATGAAAGCTTTTCCTCAAGCGTCGGTGCGGTGGTTGCTGTGCGACGCACTTCCTTAATTTGACGGTCGATTTCTTTGATTTCCTGCTCGATACCCAGCTTCAGGTCATCGGCCCATGCATCCAGCTTTTGCACTTCCTGCTCGAAATAGCCCAAGTTACGCTGGTCGATTTCGCGTAACACGACGGATTTCCGCGCTGCCACATCCTCACTGAGAAGCGAAATATCAACACTGCTGTGCTCAGCAGGTTGCGCTTGTGCGGGTAGGCGCAGCAGTTTTTCAGGGTCATCTTCGGCTAAGGCTTGACCATCTGATGTGATGGCGGCAACCACTAGACGCTCTTCTTTGGTTCCAAAAGCCTCAACTGATACAAGCTTCAAGGTCAACCAGCCGGTCTTGCCACGATAGGGTTTGAGGGTGCTGATTTGATTGCCATATGCATCGTAATCAAAGATGAGTCGTGTACCCGACAGTTCATAGTTCTTCGCTTGTTTCATCACCCACTCAGCAAGTGGATGACCAATCCGATAGAGGTGTGCATCACCAGAATGACGAGGTAACTCATAGCGGCCAAGGTCAATCTCATTAAGGATGGTGGCCGGCAAACGCTGAAGGACAAAACCGTCATCGTCGAATACAGCAAAGTCAGCCAATTCAGCACGCGTTAGGTCGAGCAACATGCATTCGTACTTGCTGCGCGCCGCACGGCTGTCTTCTGCTCGGAGACGTAACTTCTCTTGAACCTCTTCATCGAAGTTCTCCATCAAGACTTGCCGCGTCTTGACCATCGTCTCGCTGATCTCGCCGGAGAGATCGAGTCGCAATTGCTCGAAACGAGCTTTGATTTCCTCCGGCTTGCTACAACTCTGATAGATCTCTGCAATGCGGCGCTCAAAATCTATACCAGAACCAATTGCCCCCAGCACTTCGTCACTGGCGCCAAACACGCCCTCGAACAACTGGAATTTTTGATCCAGCAATTCGTACACGCGCGCATCAGCCTCGTTGCTACGGTCAACAAAATTCACCACCACCACGTCGAATTTCTGTCCGTAACGATGGCAGCGTCCGATACGTTGCTCAACGCGCTGCGGGTTCCAGGGTAAGTCATAGTTGATAACCAAAGAGCAAAACTGGAGATTAATGCCTTCAGCACCCGCTTCGGTGGCAATCATCACTGTGCCACGCTCTTTGAAGTGCTCGACCAACGCGGCACGCGTGTCAGCAGTCTTGGAACCAGTAATGTGGTCGGTGCCTTCGTGGCGCTTGAGCCAATCCTTATAAATTGCCTGCGCATTGGCATCGCTGTTGGTGCCGTTGAATAGAACGATGCCATCACCGTAAGGCGTGTCAGCCAAGAGGCTGAGTAGATATTCCTGCGTGCGTTTGGATTCAGTAAAGATAATGGCCTTCTTGGCGGCTCCTAGCCGATCCAATTCTTTGAAGGCTCGATCTAGCGCTGTAAGCAACGCTTTACCCTTGGCGTTGTCGAAGATGTTGGTTGCCAGTTGCTTAAAGTATTTGAGTTCATCAATCTCGTGCGAGATGGCATCTCGCTCATCAAGATTGCGCACGGCAATATCAGCGTCTTGGTCACTCCACTCGTCGGCAACCTCATCCAAAGACTCGTAATTCTCATTGAGTTCTTCGCTAAGATCGACCACTTCAGGTGCTTCATCAAGCACGCTTTGCAGGCGTTTGGCCATTGTTTCCAACGCACCGGCAATGGCATGCGTGCTGGAGGCAAGCAGCTTCCAGAGCACAAGGGAAATCAGCTGCCGCTGTCCATCAGGCAACGCCTTGAGATTAGGCCGACGCAAATAGTCGGCCACAAGCCGGGAAAGTTCTTGCTCTTCATCCGATGGTGTAAATTCCTGAACGATAGCCTTGCGTTCTGTATAGGAAACATATGGCTGCACTTGTTTACGCAAAGTGCGTTTGCAGATAGGCGCCAGCCTTTCCCGAAGATTATCGAATGCCTGACCTCGTCCCTGTGACGTAAATTGCGTACGGAAACTGTCAACGTCACCAAAAACTCGATCATCAATCATGCTGACAAGACCATAAAGCTCTAGCAACGAGTTTTGCAATGGCGTTGCGGTCAAGAGCACCTTGGAATGAACATGTGCCAGTGCCTCCTTGAGCGTCTTGGCTATGATGTTGCTGGTCTTGTAGACATTGCGCAAGCGGTGTGCCTCATCCAACACGACCAAATCCCATGGGACTTCCTTAATGTCGTCAGCTTTGGCCTTAGCAAACTGGTAGGAACAAATTATTGGGCCTGAAGAAATCAAAAAAGGGTTTTGGCGCTCTTGCTTACGAATGGCATTGTAGTTCTTGGCTTCAAGGATCAACCCTTGGAGGTTGAATTTGTCTCGCAACTCCTGGTGCCATTGCTTGCGCAGGTTGGCGGGCACGATGATCAAAATGCGCCGGCGACGCTCAGCCCAACGTTGGGAGATGACTAATCCGGCTTCGATGGTTTTACCAAGCCCGACTTCATCGGCCAGGATGACACCGCGCGACAGCGGATTAGCACACGCGAACAAAGCCGCATCCACTTGATGAGGATTGAGGTCAACTTGTGAATCAACCAGGGTAGAGGCAAGTGACTCTACAGAATCGCTTGCTGTACGCCGCGTCAGCAACCAGGCGTAATACTGACTTTGATGTGGTGTAAGAATGTTTTGGTTCAAATTTTTCTACTCTTTATTTTTTATTCTCTAATCGAGCTTTTCAGATGTTTGTCCCTGAGTAAGCACTGTTTGATATCCAAAAACGAACATTTTCTCACATCAACACAAGCTGAAGCAGCAAGCCAGTATTTGCTGGCACGTTCATTAACCAGCCATACGACGGAATGCATTGACAAAGTCAAGACGCCAACCATGTTGAAACCAAGGCTGAATACGTCAGAACATGATCTTATTTGCAATGTATCAACACCAATTTAAAAAGGTCATAGAGAATAGAGTCTTGCCTGACATTTCCAAGGAAGGTTTAAGCAATGAGCAAAATAATCATTTATGAGCCAGAGAATGGCGGGCACGTTACCGTTCGGCTTGAAGGCGAGAGTCTTTGGTTGACTCAAGAGCAAATTGCCGATTTGTTCAAAAGAGAACGGTCGGTGATTACTAAGCATTTGCGCAACATTTTCCAAGACGGCGAACTGGTTGAAGAAAGCAATGTGCAAATTTTGCACATTGCCGGTTCGGACAAACCGGTCAAATTCTACAATCTCGACGCCATCATTTCTGTCGGGTATCGCGTCAACTCCAAGCGAGGTACGCAGTTTCGCCAATGGGCGACTGGCGTTTTGCGCGACCATTTGATGCAAGGCTGGACTCTGGATCGCGCCCGATTCAAGCACAATGCCACCGAACTGGAAGCAGCGCTGGCACTAGTCAGGAAGGCTGCGCAATCCCCTGAGCTGATTGCTGAAACTGGTAGAGGGTTGGTAGAAATCGTCAGCCGCTATACCCAAACCTCATCTCGTTCCCACACTCCTGCGTGGGAACGAGCGCTTATCTAACTAATCTAACAAAAACCCCTAAAACACCGTCCGCACTCCCACTACAAAATTACGCCCAGGCAAAGGCACTTCATCCTTCAACACCGAGGTTGATAGACGAATATCCTGGTTAAGCATGTTTTTAGCCAACACAAACCACGTGACTTGTTGTGTGCCATAACGTTGGGTGTAGGACAAGTTGGCGTCTAGCAAGGTATAGGCTGGTGTGATGGTTTCAAACGCAGCTAGACGATCTTGTTGTTTGGCGTGGGTGATGGTCACGCCGCTGCGCCATTGGTTTTGTTTGTAGCCGACGTCGATGCCAAAACGGGTACTTGGTTGCAGGGGGAGATTGCCAGCATCATCCAGGGTGGCGCGTGATGTATCGGCGAAACCACGTAACGACAGTCCTTCGCCACGTAAGTTATGGCTGATTTCTACTTCCGCACCACGGATAGTGGCGTCGGCTTGGCTGAAGATGCGTTCTTTTAAATCGCCACCTGGATTGCCATCGTCATCCAACTGATTGCCGGTGAGCTGGCCGTAGATAAAGTTTTTGGCGCGATTTTGGAACACATTGGCTTTCCAGCGCAGCAAGCCGCTTGTTTTTTGTACGCTTAGTTCAATGTTGCGTGAGGTTTCCTTTTCAAAATTTGGATTGCCTTTATCAAAAGTACCGGTCGCATCGTGTGGGCCGCCGGAGTACAACTCTTCTGTCGATGGTGCGCGTTGAGCGATGGATAAGGTGGAACCGATGCCATAGCCGGGTGTGAATGTCCATAAACCGCCTAGCGAATAAGAAGCAAGGTGGAAGGAACGCTCTGCTGCGGATACGGGTTGCCGTTGTACTGATTCCAAACGCAAACCCGCATTCACATGTACGGGGCCAAAATCACGTTCTTCGACTAGGAAGCCTGCAACTGATGTGGATTTTGTCACTAGCACAGTATCGGGACCACCTGTGCCTGCGCTCAAGGCAGAAAATCGGTCGTTTTCCGTTTGTATGCCCAGCATGCCATGCCAGGAGGCGATTGGATTGTGCGTCAATTCCCAACGACTTTCTAACGCACGATTGGCAAAATTGGTTTGCGGTACATCGGTCAAATCCAATTCACTATGCTTGTAATCGGTATAGCCGAGTTTGAATTTAAACGATTCCCACCCATTCCACGGCTGTTTGACCAACGCTTGCACGTCGTAACGGGTTTGCGATTGATCGATTTGCGATCCTTCTGCGGTTGGGATGCCGTAACGATTATTCAGATTGGCGACGGATGCGCCGATGTATCCCCAATCCTGAATGGTCGACATACCCAATCCCACGCTGTCTCCACGCGTATACGACCAGGGCAATGTGTTGTTGGTATTAGAACCTGGGATTTTGTAATCGTCAGTGCGGCGAATATTGCCATCCAGATGCAATCCAATCGAACCGACAGAGCTATCGACCGACAGTGCGCTGCTGTTGCCTTTATCCACGGTGCTGTAGCGCAATTCCATTTCGCCCGTTGGCTTAGGCTCAAGCACGGTGGGAATGCGGTCATTGACCACATTCACCAAACCACCAATCGCGCCGGAACCGTATAACAAAGCGGAAGGGCCACGCAAAATTTCAACTTGGCGCGCTGTTGCCACCTCAGTCGCTACCGCATGATCGTTGGAAATACTCGACACGTCAGCTACGGACATGCCGTTTTGTAAAATTTTGACGCGCGATCCTTCCATGCCACGAATAATCGGACGAGAAGCGCCAGCACCAAAAGCAGAGGAAGAAACACCCAATTCATGCGACAACATATCGCCCAGGGAATTCGATAATTTATTGCGTAACTCGTCACCGGACACAATCTTGGCAGGCGCCAAAATTTGCGTGCCTTCACCCGTATTAAAAGGGGAA
Source organism: uncultured Burkholderiaceae bacterium (assembly GCA_964568305.1). GTDB lineage: Bacteria > Pseudomonadota > Gammaproteobacteria > Burkholderiales > Burkholderiaceae_D > JAGKXB01. The sequence continues at coordinate 2,822 of CAZMPS010000033.1, read as the reverse complement.
GCAGTGACAACGATTTCCGACAAAGTTTTGTCGTTTGCAGTCGTCTGTGTGGTTTGTGCAGTTTGTGCGTAAGAAAAAGAAGGTATTGCTAGTGTTAAAACGGTAGCGAAAGCAGACGAAACGGCGCTAGCCAAACGGGTTAATGGAAATTGTTTGTGCATGATGATCCCTTGAAAAACTCAATATATAAATGTAGACACGCACGAACCCGCTTATCAAAAGCGAGGGTTCATGCAAAATCAAATAGTGAATACGGAGAAAATCAAGCAGCAGGTGGAGCGCGGGAACAAAAATGCGGGATGAAACGAACAACCCGGGAGATATAAGAAACCCACAACTGCACCATGCGCACAGTGGGTAACAGCAAAGGCAGATAAGGTGGCGTATGCACCGTCGCTGCCAGAGTGAATGCATCAAATAAAGTACAAGAGTGAGAAACTGTACTACCGTCACCACTTTGCTTATTTTTAATGCTATCCACATAAAAATCAGACAACCTGCTAGCAGGTACATAAGAATCCGACCAGCCAGCATGCACCACGCTGTGCACCAGGCCAGCCCACTGCGTGAATAACAAAGCCACCACCAACAATATCGTGCATACGATAGTGTTGTTGCTAGCTTTGCTTGGTTGCAATGGCAGACGGAAGGTCATGGATGGATTAGCCTATCCAACGACGTGCATTGCGGAACATACGCATCCAAGGACTATCTTCGCCCCATGATTCAGGATGCCATGATTGTTGTACCGAACGGAACACGCGTTCAGCATGCGGCATCATGACGGTGAAACGACCATCCGGCGTCGTCACTGATGT
>CAZMPS010000033.1:0-1994 GCA_964568305.1 uncultured Burkholderiaceae bacterium | reverse complement strand
GTAATGCCCTGCGGCGAACCATTGGGATTGTAGGGATATGTTTCCGTCGCCACACCAGCGTTATCTGTGAAGCGCATCGCCACGATGGCCTTGTTGATATCGCCCGTTTGTGAGAAATCGGCAAACCCCTCTCCATGCGCTACAGCGATTGGACTTTGCATACCCGCGATGTCTTGGAAGAAGATCGATGGTGATGCCGCCACTTCTACCATGGCAAAACGTGCTTCCAAACGCTCGGATTTGTTACGTGTAAATTTAGGCCAAGCCTCGGCGCCAGGAATGATGGATTTCAAATTACTCATCATTTGACAACCATTACAAATACCCAGTCCAAAGGTATCGTTGCGATGGAAAAACGCGGTAAATTGCTCAGCCAAACCAGCATTAAACAATATCGTTTTTGCCCAACCTTCACCTGCACCCAATACATCGCCGTAAGAAAATCCGCCCACAGCGATCACGCCATGAAAATCGGAGAGTTTGGTGCGACCAGCAATCAAATCGCTCATGTGTACATCCACCGCAGTAAAGCCGGATTGATGCATCACATAAGCCGTTTCGACATGAGAATTGACACCCTGCTCACGCAAAATAGCGACCCGTGGTCGCACACCCGTGGCAATGAAAGGTGCGGCAATATCTTGCTGCAGATCAAATCCAACCACTGGTGTAATACCGCGATCGCTGCTATCCAAAATACGGTCGTATTCCGCATCAGCGCAAGCTGGATTGTCGCGCAGGCGGGAAATTTGCCAGCTGGTTTCACTCCACAATCTCTGCAAACTGGTGCGCGGCTGACTGTAAATCATTTTGGCATCGCGCATGAATTCGACTACATCGCGCTCATTGGGTTTGCCAATGATGTGGCTGGCAGCACCCAGATTGTGCTGACGCAAGACTTGCATCACAGCCGATTTATCCTCGGCACGCACTTGAATCACCGCGCCCAATTCTTCATTGAACAAAGCGCGCAAAGTCATTTCATTGCGACGTTCTGATACCTGGCTCGCCCAATTTTTGGCATCGCCCCAATCGGCGTCATGTTCGCTTCCGAGCACCAACATATCCAAATTAATGGACACACCACAATGCCCTGCAAAGGCCATTTCGCACAAGCTGGCAAACAAACCGCCATCGGATCGATCGTGATAAGCCAGCAATTTGCCGTCTTGATTGAGTTGTTGAATCGCAGCAAAAAAACCTTTGAGATCGCCTGCACTGTCCACATCCGGGGTTTCATTACCCAATTGCTGCATCACTTGTGCCAAGGCCGATGCACCCATGCGATTTTTATTGCGTCCCAAATCAATCAACACCAACACCGTGTCACCTACATCGGTACGCAATTGTGGCGTCAATGAACGTCGTACATCCTGCACTGGCGCAAAGGCGGTGACGATCAAGGAAACGGGGGAAGTCACAGCTTTATCCGTACCTTCATCTTTCCAAGTCGTACGCATGGACAAAGAATCTTTACCGACGGGAATGCTAATGCCCAACGCCGGGCAAAGCTCCATGCCAACCGCTTGAACGGTATCGAACAATGCCGCATCCTGTCCAGGCTGGCCACATGCCGCCATCCAGTTAGCGGAAAGTTTGATATCTGAAATATCCGCAATCGCTGCCGCCGCAATATTGGTAATCGACTCCCCAATTGCCATACGACCTGCCGCCGCGGGATGAATCACCGCCAATGGCGTGCGCTCGCCCATTGCCATCGCTTCGCCCAAATAACCTTCGAAACTCATGGCAGTCACCGCACAATCTGCGACAGGAACTTGCCATGGCCCGACCATTTGATCACGCACCGTCAAACCACCCACTGTGCGATCACCAATCGTAATCAAAAAGGATTTGTCCGCCACGCTAGGCAAACGCAATACGCGCTGTGACACTTCCAGTAAATCCATGCTCGTCAAATCAATCGCGGGCAAATCGGGTTTAACACGCATCACATCCCGTTGCATTCTGGGTGGTTTGCCCAACAAGACTTC
>CAZMPS010000032.1:0-12367 GCA_964568305.1 uncultured Burkholderiaceae bacterium | reverse complement strand
GAGTTGGAATGGCCTATTACGCTGGCGATTGCAGTCGTGTGGATTGCGTATGCCGTCGTGTTTTTCGGCACTATTTTGACGCGTAAAGTGAAGCACATTTACGTCGCGAACTGGTTCTTCGCTGGTTTCATTTTGGCAGTGACGATTTTGCATGTGGTGAACGGCGCCAGCATGCCTGTGAGCTTGTTCAAATCCTACTCTGCTTATGCGGGTGTGCAGGATGCAATGATTCAGTGGTGGTATGGCCATAATGCAGTGGGTTTTATTCTGACTGCAGGTTATTTGGGCATGGTGTACTACTTCATCCCTAAACAGGCTGAACGTCCTGTGTATTCATATCGCTTGTCTATTGTGCATTTCTGGGCTTTGATTTTTACGTATATGTGGGCTGGTCCGCACCATCTGCATTACACCGCATTACCTGACTGGACGCAGTCACTTGGTATGGTGTTCTCCCTTATTCTTTTGGCGCCATCTTGGGGCGGTATGATCAACGGGATCATGACTTTGTCGGGTGCTTGGCACAAATTGCGTACTGACCCTATTCTGAAATTCATGATCGTATCGTTATCGTTTTACGGCATCGCAACCTTTGAAGGCCCAATGATGTCGGTTAAAACAGTGAATGCCTTGTCACACTATACCGATTGGAGCATTGCTCACGTACATGGTGGTGCATTGGGTTGGGTGGGTTTTATCACCATGGGTTCAATCTATTACATTTTGCCGCGTATGGCTGGTCAACAAAAAATGCACAGTACCGCATTGATTGACTTGCACTTTTGGGTGGCGACCATCGGAATTGTTTTGTACATCGCTGCAATGTGGATTGCCGGTGTCATGCAAGGTTTGATGTGGCGTGCTGTTAATCCAGATGGCACATTGACTTACACCTTTGTAGAGGGGGTGAAGGCGACTTATCCGTATTACGTGGTGCGCTTTATCGGCGGCTTGTTGTACCTGTCTGGTATGTGCGTGATGGCCTACAACACGTGGATGACCTTACGTAACCGCGAGACCGCCATAGCACGCATTCCTGCGCCTATTGGCGGCCACAATTGAGTTTGGAGCACCTATGAAATTTTCACATGATTGGATTGAAAGAAATCCCTGGTTGTTGATTGCGTTGGTAACACTGGTTATTAGTATTGGTGGTGCCGTAGAAATTCTGCCTTTATTTTTTCAGAAATCGACGACTGAGCCAGTAGCCGGCTTGAAGCCTTATTCGCCGTTGCGTTTAGTGGGGCGTGACGTCTACATACGCGAGGGATGTTACAACTGTCATTCGCAAATGGTGCGCCCATTTCGTGCCGAGACCGAGCGTTATGGACACTATTCAGTAGCGGGTGAGTTTGTCTACGACCGTCCTTTCCAGTGGGGTTCCAAACGCACAGGACCAGATCTGGCTCGTGTGGGTGGCCGTTATAGCGATGACTGGCACCGTACGCATCTTAATAATCCACGTGATGTGGTACCAGAATCGAATATGCCGAATTATCCGTGGCTAGCGAAAACACGATTGGTACCGGAAGAAGTCATTCCTAAAATGCGCGCTTTGCAACGTTTAGGTCATCCTTATACGAATGCCGAAATTGCTGCTGCGCCAGAAGAATTGAAAGATAAAACAGAAGAAGATGCCCTGATTGCTTATTTGCAAGGTTTGGGTACTTTAATTAAAACAAGGAACTAGCATGATCGAAACCCTGTTGGAGCGTGCCAGTAGCGTGATGACGGTGATTTCTTTCATCACATTTGTCGGCATTTTGTGGTGGACATTCATTTACCACAAAGAAGTAGATTTCAATCGGGCAGCGAGCATGCCGTTTGATGACAACGACAACGACAACGAAAAAATGGAGGGGCCACATGGCTGATTTTACGAATGGCTTTTGGGATCTGTACATTGTTGTGCTGACGATCCTGGGCATTATGGGTTGCGCGATATTGTTGTATTCGCAATCTACTGTCCGTGGCAAACCGGGTGAAACCACGGGCCACGTTTGGGATGAGGATTTGTCCGAATTGAATACGCCGATGCCACGTTGGTGGATGTGGTTGTTCTACATCACGATCGTGTTTGCTATCGTGTATTTGGTGTTGTATCCAGGTTTGGGTAGCTTTGCTGGTAAGTTGGGTTGGAAATCATCGGCGCAGTATCAAGCTGAGATAAAAGCTGCAGAAGCTGAATACGATCCTTTGTTTGCAAAGTACCAAAAACAAGATCTAAAAGTTGTAGCAGCAGATCCCAAAGCCCATGCTATTGGTGAGCGTTTGTTTTTAACTTATTGCGCACAATGTCATGGTTCAGACGCACGTGGGAATAAAGGTTTTCCAGATTTGACGGATAAAGACTGGTTATTTGGTGGTACACCGGAAGTGATCAAGGAAACTATTTTGCATGGTCGTAATGGCATGATGCCGCCGATGGGGGCTAATTTGGGCTCTGAAAAAGACATAGAGAATGTTGCCCATTATGTGCGTAGCTTGTCTGATTCAACCTCTGACCCAATCAAAACGGTTCTCGGTAAAAGCAAGTTTTCTGCTTGTATGGCTTGTCATGGTGCAGATGGTAAAGGTAGTCATACCATCGGGGCGCCTAATTTGACTGATAAGGTTTGGTTATTTGGTGGAAGTGTGGAAAGCATCATGGAAACTATTCGTAAAGGTCGTCAGGCCACCATGCCAGCATTTGCGGAATTTCTTGGCGATGCCAAGGCCCATGTTTTAGCAGCTTATGTCTGGAGTCTTTCTAACGATGTGAATCAACCGGCTACGGCGGTTCAAAAAACTAGCCCAGCAGCACAATGAACCCATCTGAACCACAAGTGATCAAGATGTACGCAGCTCGCGAGGAAATTTATCCTCGTGAAATCAAGGGTCATTATGTTAAGTTGCGTTGGTTGTTTGTTTGGCTGACACAGCTGGCTTTCTATTGCGGCCCTTGGCTCCAATGGAATGGCCGTCAGGCACTATTATTTGATTTAGGTGCGCGTAAGTTTTATATCTTTGGGATGATTTTCTGGCCACAGGACTTCATTTATTTAGCTGCGTTACTCATCATCAGTGCTTATCTATTGTTTTTGGCTACGGCGATGGCAGGACGGGTGTGGTGTGGTTTTGCTTGTCCACAAACGGTGTACACGGAAATTTTTCTTTGGATAGAACGTCAATTCGAAGGGAATCGTAGTGCCCGTATGGCATTGGATAGGCAGCCCCCTTCCCTAAGAAAGTACGCCAAAAAAACGGGTAAGCATGTCACTTGGATGATTGTTGCTTTGTGGACTGGTTATACGTTTGTCGGTTATTTCACGCCGATTAAGGTATTGAGTAAGGAAGCGCTCTCATTAAATTTTGGACCATGGGAGTGGTTTTGGGTGGTGTTTTACAGTTTCGCCACTTACGGTAATGCTGGTTGGATGCGCGAGCAGGTATGTAAGTACATGTGTCCTTACGCTCGTTTTCAGAGCGCCATGTTTGATCGCGATACACTGATTATTTCCTACGACAAAGTGCGTGGTGAACCGCGTGCACCTATTTCCAAATCTCACCAACAAGATACTCGCAAGGGTGCCTGTATTGATTGCTCATTGTGTGTGCAAGTTTGTCCTACCAGTATTGATATTCGTAATGGTTTGCAGTACGAATGTATTGGTTGTGCTGCCTGTGTTGATGCTTGTAATGGTGTGATGGATAAGATCGGTCAGCCTCGCGGCTTAGTGCGTTATACAACCGAACATGCTTTGTTGCATCAATACACTCCGGCCCAAATTCGTCAACGTGTCTTGCGCCCACGGGTACGGATTTATACCGGTATTTTGTTATTGCTCCTTATAACTGTCGGTACTTCTTTGTACCTGCGCGTTCCACTTAAGCTTGATGTCATCCGTGATCGCGGTGCAATGGGGCGAGAAGTAGAAGATGGAATGATAGAAAATGTTTATCGTTTACAGATTATGAATACTGCAGAGCAGGCGCGCACTTATCGCATTCGTGTTGGGGGAATGAATACGCTAACGCAAGTGACAGCAGAGCAAGTGGATGTGGCTGCGACAGAAACCAAGGCTTATCCAATCCGTTTGCGTGCCGCTCGTAGTGCCGGTAAGACGGGCTCCAACAAGATTGATATAGAATTGACCGCAATCGATGATTCTGCCGTGTACGTAAAAGAGCATGCGGTTTTCATCATTCCACGTTAAGGAATCATCATGAATGTTTCGACATTAAAGCAAGCATCTGTAGCGCCATGGTGGAAACATCGTTGGCCATGGTTTTTAATGTTGGGCCCTGCTATCACCGTTGTGGCGGGTAGTTATTTTTGTTACTTGGCGTATACACAGCAAGATGCGCTGGTTGTGGGTGACTACTATAAACAAGGTAAGGCGATTAATCAGGATTTACGACGTGATCATCGTGCTGCGGCATTGGGAGTCTCTGCAGAGCTGACTTACGATGCTAACCGGGGCATGTTGGTTGGTAAGTTGACACAATCTAATGATGATTTTCCACAGCAAAAAAAATTGTTTGTGCATTTATCGCATGCGACGCAACCAGAAAAAGATATCAATCTATTTGCGCAGCTTGATGCTTCTGGTGTTTTCTCGATACGTTTGCCTATGCTTGAGCGCAGTCGCTGGGTTGTGTTGTTGGAAGGTGAACGACGTGAATGGCGCTTGGCGGGTAGTTGGTCCTGGCCAAAACAACAAGCCGTCACCTTGCAGACGGATCTGCCCAAATCAATAGAAGATTAAATTTGGATAGTGCGGTCTTTCCTTTTGCTGTTTACGCGCAAGAATAGGTGCCGGCTGTAATGGCTTTTAGACGTATTGTGTCGAGTAACTCTACTTCACGATTATTAACACGCAACAGCCCTTCCTTTTTAAACTTCGACAAAAGGCGACTGATACTTTCGATGGTTAGTCCCAAATAGTTACCGATTTCTTCACGCGACATGCGAAGTTGAAATGTGTGAGGTGAGTAACCGCGTGCTTCATAGCGTGATGAGAGGTTGACCAAAAAAGCAGCAAAGCGTTGAGTTGCTTGCATATTTCCAAGCAATAGCATTACGCTTTGCTCACGGGTAATTTCCTGGCTCATCATGCGGTGAAAATGACGCAGCAGCGTTGGGATCTCGCCTAGTAATTGTTGCAGACTGTTAAATGGTATTTCACATACCTCACTATCTTCCAGTGCCATGGCGGTGCAATGATGTAAGTCGGTACTGATGGCGTCCATGCCAATTAGCTCTCCTGCCATTTGGAAGCCGGTGATTTGTTCTTCTCCCTCACGATTGAGTTGATACGTTTTGAAGTGTCCTAGGCGAATAGCATACAAATTCTGGAAAGAGTCGCCTATACGGAACAGAGTATTTCCGCGCGTTACTTTGCGACGACGGCCAATAATCTGATCCAAGCGATCCATGTCATTATTGTCTAGTCCCATCGGCAAACATAGTTGATGCATGCTGCATGTCGCACATTTTGCTTTTAGGGTTTCGAGTGGAGTACCTGGGGTAACCAGCGAATTGAAGAATTCTTGTGTCATTCCGTTAGTGTAGGGCATTTGTTGTTCTTTTTGGTGGTGCCGCAGGTACTATAGTCCTCGCAGAGGCAATGATTCACTTAAGGTAAGGCGTGGGTTTATAAAAATTGTGGTGACCTAAAGTAATAGTCGGTGTTATTGTAGTGACGTCTTGAGGACGAAATTTAACTCTAAATTCTAGGAGTGTTGTCATGAAAATTACAGCAAAAAAGTTAGGAAAGTTGGTTGCAGCGATGGGAGCTACACTTGTACTGTTAGGTATGGCCCCAGCGGCATTTGCTGGTTTGCAAGATTTTTGTACTGGTGCCCAGCTGTGTAATTCGTATTGGAAGCAGAGCTTGGTCAATGGCAAGTGGAAATCCGATTCTAAAGGTGTCTGTGTCAAAGCTGGCACAGAGTACAAGTGGGTAAAGGCATCGTTGCTTCCGGTTAACGATCAAGTCGCATGTCTATGCCCAAAAAATACCGCAACTGAAAAGTATAATTGCTCTAGGTAGTGAAATCATTGTTCCTGACGGAAAAGATCTGTCAGGAACAATGATGTGATACGAGTTAGTTTGTTTTTCATTGATAATCGTAAACAATTCTTTCTGCAAGGTTTGCTGTGCTCAGTGTTGTTGTTTGAGTAACCGCGCAATATCTCGTGCGAAATATGTCAATACGCCATCAGCGCCAGCGCGCTTGAATGCCAGCATGGCTTCCATCATGCTTTTGTCGTGATCTAACCAACCGTTTTGAGCGGCGGCTTTTAACATGGCGTATTCGCCGCTGACTTGGTAGGCAAAAGTTGGCACCTGAAAAGTATCTTTCACTCGTCGTACGATATCCAGATAGGGCATGCCAGGTTTGACCATCACCATGTCAGCACCTTCAGCAATATCCAAAGTGACTTCACGCAAGGCTTCATCACTGTTGGCAGGATCCATTTGATAGGTTGCTTTATCTGCTTTAGCCAAATTGTTGGCCGAGCCCACGGCATCGCGGAAAGGGCCGTAAAATGCCGAAGCATATTTGGCGGAATATGCCATGATGCGAGTATGGATGTGGCCATGCGTTTCTAGAGCTGCACGGATAGCGCTGATGCGTCCATCCATCATGTCGGATGGAGCCACAATGTCTATCCCGGCTTCTGCTTGTACCAAAGCTTGTTTGACTAAGATTTCACAGGTTTTGTCATTTAATACATACCCATGTTCATTGACTAAACCATCTTGCCCATGGCTAGTGTAGGGATCCAATGCTACGTCGCTGATTACTCCTAATTCTGGAAAGCGTTGTTTGATCTCACGAATTGCGTTTGGGATTAAACCATCGGGATTAATTGCCTCGATACCGTCTGGTGTTTTGAGACTGGGATCAATAACTGGAAACAAGGCAATTGCTGGAATGCCCAATTCCATGCAATCTTCGGCTACGGCTAGCAATAAATCGAGTGACAAGCGTTCTACGCCAGGCATGGAGGTCACGTTTTCACGCTGATTTTTGCCATCTAATAAAAACACTGGATAAATTAAATCGCTAGCGGTGATAACGTTTTCTCGCATCAATGCTCGGGAGAAAACATCTTTGCGCATACGACGCATGCGTGTAGCTGGGAATGATGTAGTTTTTGCCGTATGTGGCATAACAGCGCTCCTGTACAAAGTGGGGCAAAAGAATGGAATGGGATTTCTAAAAAGGATTTGTCCTGATCTTACTTTTCTTGAGAGGGAGCAGGGTCGCTTGCTTCCTCATCTGGTATGGTCGTTTTGGATGGTTCAGATAATCCTGCCAAATTTAAAATTGTGTCATTGGCCTCCTCCAACCCTATTCTTTTCTGTGCAGAGAAAAGTTGTGCCGTGAAAGGAAAGGGGTGCCCCGTTTCATCCACATAGCTGGAAAGTATAGTACGTGTCAGGCGCAAGGCATTCATACAATCGTTGCGGTTGAGTTTGTCCGCTTTGCTCAAAATACAGTGAATCGGTTTGCCAGTCAGCGCGAACCACTCTAGCATTTGTACATCCAATGGCGTGAATGGGCGGCGTGCGTCCATGATGAGCACTAAAGCGGCTAATTGTTGGCGTGTTTGTACATATTTGCTCAATAATTGTTGCCAATGCAATTTGGCCGAACCAGAAACTTCGGCGTAACCATAACCTGGTAAATCGACTAATAACGCCTGAATTTCATCCACATTCGTTTCATCTTTGCGATGTTGACTCACTAGTGCACCGCCGATGGAAAAATAATTGATATGTTGCGTGCGACCAGGTGTTTTAGATGAAAATGCTAGGCCTTTTTGATTACACAAGACATTAATCGCGCTTGATTTGCCCGCGTTAGAGCGCCCGGCGAAGGCGATTTCAGGTATTTGAGTGGTGGGCAAATCACGAAAATGGTTCACCGTGGTGAAGAAGCGGGCTTGCCAGAGTTTGGACATGAGATCTAGGAAAATGCAAGAAAATGAGGCAGAAATGCCAAAAAGCGATTGTACATCTTATACATATTGTACAATGATGGGTTAAGTATTATTGCATTGAAACAAAATGAAAAATGTTTCTTAAGTAATAAGAAATAAGCGATACGGTAATGGTCGTAGTTACTGGTACGTATTCGCTTGGGATTTGCTTGTGTTTACCTTTATTAATAATCAGTTTCAAGGTGTTGGGATGAATCGTATGTTTTTATCGTTTTTGAAGTCTTTGTTCCTTGCAATGTTGGTCGTTTCGACTTTTTCTATAGCGTCTGAGGAAAAAAAAACAGCCAAGCCAGATTTAGCCCAAGGTGAATCGTTGTTTGTGAACGGTGATGCTGGCCGTAATATTCCAGCCTGCGCCTCTTGTCATGGCGCAGCAGGAAATTCCACCATTGTACAAAATCCAAAATTGGCAGGGCAGCAAGAGTCGTATATTGCCAAGCAATTAATGGATTTTAAAGGTACAAATCGCAATAATGCTGTGATGACGCCCTATGCTAAAGCTATGACCGATGCTGAGATCAAAAATGTTGCGGCTTATTTGGCGATGCAAACACAAAAATCTGGTGCGGCCAAAAATAAAGAAACGATCGATTTGGGTAAAAAGATTTTTCGTGCTGGGATTGCTGATAAAAATGTGCCGGCCTGTGCGGCTTGTCATAGCGCAAATGGAGCGGGTATTCCAACTCAATATCCACGTCTTGCTGGGCAGCATCAAGATTACACAGTAACGCAATTGACGAATTTCCGTACTGGTGCGCGTAGCAATAGCGCAGAAATGAATGCGATTGCTAAGCGTATGTCAGATGATGAAATCAAAGCTGTAGCGGATTACATTGCTGGTTTGAAATAAGTACGAGTAGGCAAAATAGGTAAATTTGCCTATTTATGCCTATTCAAAACAAAATGGCAGGTAGTTTCATCCCATGGTGTTATTAACCTGGCACTATGGGGTTGTATCTTGGAATGATGATTGATCATGGCCGCAAGCAGTAGCGTAGCAACCAGACTTAGACGTCGCCGATTGGTTCGCGCGTTTGAATTGATATCCTCCATGCGTTTTGCGATTAGTTTGTTGGTGTTGATCGCGATTGCTTCCGTGATTGGTACCATCATCAAGCAAAATGAACCGCTGCCAAACTATGTCAATCAGTTTGGAGCATTCTGGTTCGAAATATTCGATAAATTCAGTCTCTATTCCCTGTATTCGGCCTGGTGGTTTTTGCTGATTCTGGGATTTCTCATGTTGTCGACTTTATTTTGCATCGTGCGAAATGGGCCGAAAATGTTGAAGGATATGCGCAGCTGGCGTGAAAATGTACGTGAGCAATCATTGCGCAATTTTTACCATCGTGCAGAGTGGACCTCAACTACACCGCATTCTGCGTTGGTGCAACAATTAACTAGCACGATTGCTGCACATGCTTACCAATTCAAAGTTGTAGTAAAAGATAATGCCACCCTCATTGCAGCCAAGCAAGGCGCTGCTAATAAATGGGGGTATATTTTTGCGCACAGTGCCATCGTCATTATTTGTTTGGGTGGATTGTTGGACTCAGATTTGCCGATTCGTTTTTATCAGTGGTTCGGTGATAAAACGACTTTTGCAGGGAATGGCATCATTGCTCAAATACCTCAACAACATCGTTTGAGTTTAAGTAATCCAAGCTTTCGAGGAAATATGATGATTTCCGAAGGTGGGAGTAGCAATACAGCAATTATTCCAAGACAAAAAGGAGTTTTGATTCAGGATTTGCCTTTTACTGTTCAACTGAAAAAATTTATTATTGATTTTTATTCCACGGGCATGCCCAAGCTTTTTGCCAGCGAAGTGGTCGTTACTGATCATGCAACTGGAAAGACCTTCCCGGCAACAATTAAAGTAAATCAACCATTGATTTATCAGGGGATTGCACTCTATCAATCAAGTTTTGAAGATGGTGGTAGTCAGCTCGAGTTGACGGCACATCCCATGCAGGGTGGGCGCAATGGAACATTTCCTATTCAGGCCACGATTGGTAGTGCAAATGCATTAGTTGGTAATGGTGAGTATGCGATTGAATGGACTGGGTTTCGCCCTTTTAATATTGAAAATATAGATCCTGGGACATCTGTTGGTAAGAATGGGGTAGATGCGAGCTTTAATCAAAAACTTTTAGCTGATTTAGACAAGCGTCTTGGTTCTGCAGGCAAGAATGCTGGCAATAAGAACTTGAAGAATGTAGGCCCCAGTTTTCAGTATAAGTTGCGTGACAAATCTGGCCAAGCGAGAGAATTCCAGACTTATATGCTACCCGTGCATATTGATGGGTTTGATGTGTTTTTGGCGGGCGTGCGTGAATCGCCAAGTGACCCCTTCAGTTATTTGCGTATTCCTGCGGATGACAGTGGTAGCGTGAAGGAGTGGATGCGTTTGCGGGCGGCTCTTATGCAGCCAGAATTGCGTCTAGTCGCCACGCAACGTTATGCCCAGCATGCCATGTCGGGTATGCGACCTGATTCCATCGCTTTGCGATCACAATTGCAACAATCCGCTTTGAAGGGATTATCTGTTTTTGTGGGGGATGAAAAAGAAGCAGGTTATTTTGCGGTATCGAGATTTTTGCAAAAAATACCATCAACAGAACAAGGTAAGGCTGCCGATATTTTCATGAAGATTTTGCATGGTACGTTATGGGAGTTGTGGCAAGCCGCGCGTGAAAAGGATGGGGAGAAGGCGGTTATGTTGGATGAAAAACACCAACATTTTTTGCGGCTTGCTGCTAACGCTTTGTCTGATGCATTTTTTTATAAAGCCCCGATTTATTTGCAATTAGATGAGTTTAAGGAAGTAAAAGCATCTGTACTACAAGTCACGCGCTCACCTGGAAAAACAGTGGTTTATTTGGGCTGTCTTTTGTTGATATTGGGCGTGTTTTCAATGTTTTACATACGTGAGCGTCGCTTATGGATATGGTTGCAGGAAGTGGATGCAAATGCTGGAGCCAAGGTTTTAATGGCGATGAGTTCACAGCGTAAAACTTTGGATTTTGAGAGGGAGTTTGATCTTTTGACGAAAAGCTTAATGAAGTCAACTCAGCATGCCGACATACACAAACCGGTTGGCATTGCATCTTAATAAAATAAAACAAGGGAGTGGTGGTGTATGTCAAATCAAATGTATCAAGCGTCTATGCAAACTCCTGGTTTCTTTAAGCGATTGAGGCTCTTTGATTGGTTGTATGCTGTTGCCTTAGTGATTGCATCTTTGTTTGCATTTGGGCGTTACGGAGCGTTCATGGATTACTATGAAAAAGCTGTGTTGATATTGGCCGCCTCCACTTTCATTTTGTTGGGTTGGAATTGGAAATCAATACGCTGGTTGATTGCTGCGATGGCGCTGTTATCTTTGTGTGCCATCGCACAGTATGGCGGTGTATTGGAGATGGGTAATAAAAAATTCTTGCTAAAATATTTGTTGTCTAGTCAGTCTGCTGTTTTGTGGATGAGCGTTTTATTTTTCTTGTCTATGTTGTTTTATTGGCTGGGTTTGATTGCATGTTTTAAGCCCGGTTTAGCTGTCGGTTCGATTTTGTGTTGGGCTGCGGTGTTGTTGGGTTTTGTTGCTATGTTAGTACGTTGGTATGAGTCTTACTTGATTGGTGCTGATGTTGGTCATATTCCTCTTTCAAACTTATACGAAGTTTTTATTCTTTTTTGCCTAGTTACGGCTTTATTTTATTTGCATTATGAGGAGCGTTATGCGACTCGTCAGCTTGGTCCATTTGTGTTGTTGATTATTGCTGCCGCAGTGGGTTTCTTGCTTTGGTACACGGTCACGCGTGATGCCGCGGATATTCAACCTTTGGTGCCGGCATTGCAAAGTTGGTGGATGAAAATTCATGTGCCGGCTAACTTCATTGGGTACGGTACATTTTCTTTGGCCGCAATGGTTGCTGTCGCTTATCTTTTAAAATCAAAAGGTGTGTTAGTTGATCGTTTGCCATCACTCGAGATATTAGATGATGTGATGTATAAGGCGATTACGGTTGGTTTTGCGTTCTTTACTATTGCTACAATATTGGGGGCATTGTGGGCCGCAGAAGCGTGGGGAGGGTATTGGTCATGGGATCCGAAAGAAACATGGGCATTGATCGTTTGGCTTAATTATGCAGCTTGGCTGCACATGCGATTAATGAAGGGATTGCGTGGGCAGATTGCTGCATGGTGGGCATTGATTGGTTTGTTGGTGACAACATTTGCGTTTTTGGGTGTCAATATGTTTTTGTCTGGCCTACATTCATATGGGCAACTTTAAGAGATGTGAAAAATTTTGGTTTTTTGCAAAAAGTATTTGACGTGGTGGATTAGTTGGTCCATAATCTCGCCTCTCTG
>CAZMPS010000031.1:0-12395 GCA_964568305.1 uncultured Burkholderiaceae bacterium | reverse complement strand
CTGCTGCATGTGTTTTTAGAACAGCAAACGGCTCTCCTTTCATCTTTGCCTCGTGGGCGCCAAACACGACCGAATGATGGCTATTCTCCTGGATGCAATGACGTGAAGTTAAAAATAAATGCGGTGCAATCAGAATGCCAGAACCGTTTCCTTGTTGTGATCTGAGGTGATTGTTTGTAATCACTTTTCCTATTTGTTGCTTTTTTGCATGCAGCATGGTTGCCACTGATTCAGTGACACGGCCTTCAATTAAAGAAATACCTCGATTGTGGATCGGCTGACGATATTGTGGTTTTTCTTTTGATGGTGTTTGGCAGTCATATTCATCAAGGTTGGGGAACGGTAATGTGTCTGCTGACAAAGAGCGTCTTAGTGGAGTCGGATATGGTGGTGACGAAAAAGGTGGTGAATGAAAGGTGTCAGTCGAAGGTGTTTCCAAATCGCCAGCAAACGATGTGAAGCGTTCTGGTGTTGCAGGATGGACAGGGCTATCGTATTTTTTTGGAAGAAAAGCATCTAAAGCACTGAGTAATTGATTATTATCCGTTGTTTTATATAGACATTGAGCGATGTTTTTGAGCGATTTCCCTTCATGAATGGGATCGTCAACCGAGAACTTATCCCCCATGAGTTTTTGGGCAAGTATGGTTGTCATTACTAGGTCAGGTGTATCTGGAACAGAGGACATCAGTGTTGTGATGATCAATTCCCGTGTGCTAGCGCTTAATTCTTCTTCGGCATGCGATTGAAGTAGTGCGGTAACGGCGGCACTGTCATTTTCTGAAATCGCGGACTCAAGCTGACGATTGAGTGTGGTCGACTGGTCAGGTAGAGGTCTCGCTTTAGTTAAAGAATGTAAAGGATGAATATTTCTGGCAATAGGTGAAAGCATATAGTGGCTCGTGTGTTGGGTTGAATTAGAACAAAAATGAATGCATGGACGATAAAGATGTATTTTGCTAGAATAACGCGCCGTTTGGCGTCTCAATTTTCTTTTGTTACCCTTGTTATTATGAAAAAATTCTTTGCACTTCTCGTGCTTGCTGGTTTAGCCAATGTTGCCCATATTGCGCATGCAGCAGATGTTGTTGGTGATGCCAAGGCTGCTGCAAACAAAGTTGCCATGTGCGTCGGTTGTCATGGTATTCCAGGATATAAAGCGACTTTTCCTGAAATTTATCAAGTTCCCATGCTAGGCGGACAATCAGCAAAGTATCTTGAAAATGCTCTCAAAGCTTATCAAAAAGGTGAGCGTAAACATCTTTCTATGCGTGGTATTGCAGCGAGCTTGTCTGATCAGGACATAGCAGATCTTGCTGCTTATTATTCGCAGCAAAAATAAGGGAATAGAGGAATTATTGATTATGAAGATGAATAAAAATTTTATTCTGGCAGGATTGTTGTTGTCCGGTATGTTTGCGCTACAGGCTCACGCTGCTGCTGATATTGCTGCTGGAAAATTGGCTGTTGAGAAAAATAACTGTGCTTCTTGCCATGGTGCAAATTTTAATGACCCAGTTGACCCTAGCTATCCAAAATTAGCCGGTCAGCATCGTGATTATTTGGAGCACGCTTTGATCGCTTATCAACGTGGTGGTGATGCAGCAAATGGTCGTTCGAATGCCATCATGGGTGGTCAGGTTAAGGCTTTATCACGTCAGGATATCCGTAACATTGCTGCTTATTTGCATAGCTTGCCTTCCTCTTTGGTGTTGCGTAAATAAGTACGTAGTAAGCAAACCATAAAAAACCAGGGCAACCTGGTTTTTTTTTCGTCTGTAGAAATTAATGCATCTCAACGCCGTTTAATGCACTCAATATACGCGGTGCCATCTGGCGGCAAACCTGTGCGTTGTGCCGTCCACATCATTTGCCCCAGACATTCCATGATGTGATGATGCGCTTCATGCTCTGAATCCAGGCGTTGCGATAATTTGATGAATGCCGCCCGTATGCCTGGTGGTTGATCGATAGAAATTTGTTCTGCGATCGACAAATGCATAGCCAAATGTAGAAATGGGTTACTGACGCCATTTTCAACCGAATAATCAGCATGGATGGCTGATTCCATATCTTCCAATGTGTTCGCATATTCTGGATGTTGTTTGATCCAGTCGGATGCAATCATTTCGATCGGGGTCAGGATTTCATGTGCGTGATGTTTGCGATATGTTTCGCAAAAAAAGCGGCGCACGTCGTGTTGTGAAGGGTTAAACATGGCTTATTTGGGTGCGGATATAGGCGTAGGCGTTTTAGATTTGTAGTCGCATAAATCCATCACCATGCAATTCCAGCATTGTGGGTTACGCGCAGTGCAGGTGTAACGTCCATGCAGAATCAGCCAATGGTGCGCATCAAGCTGAAATTCTTTAGGAATCACCTTCATCAATTTTTGTTCAACGATATCAACATTCTATCCTGGAGCGATGTTGGTGCGATTGGAGACGCGGAAGATAAGCGTATCGACGGCGATGGTGGGTTGACCGAAAGCAGTGTTCAAAACGACGTTGGCTGTTTTGCGGCCTACGCCTGGTAATTCTTGTAGTTGTTCGCGTGTGCGTGGGACTTCGCCTTGATATTTATCTAGCAGGAGTTGGCAAGTTGCAATCGCGTTTTTTGCTTTGTTGCGAAATAAGCCTATGGTTTGAATATAGGGTGTTAACCCTTCCACGCCCAAAGCCAGTATGCTGCTTGGCGTATTGGCAACGGGAAATAATTTGCGTGTTGCTTTGTTGACCGATACATCGGTTGCCTGTGCTGACAGCATGACAGCGATCAATAATTCAAATGGCGTGCTGTATTCGAGTTCAGTGGTGGGATGTGGATTGGCGACTTTGAAGCGCTGGAACATCTCGCGACGTTTGTTGGCATTCATGGATTTTTGTCTTTTTGTAATGCTTCTTTTTTTAATCGCGCACGTTCCAAGGCGGCTTGAATGATGGCTTTTTTGCGTTCTTGCTCACTTTTTTCTTCTGGCGTAATGCTAGTTTCTGCTTCGACGGTTTTGAGCTTATCTAATGCTTTGGCCGCCAAGCGTGCATCATTTGCCTGTTTTTCGTATTCCAGCCGCGCATTGCGGCGTGTGTAGCGAGTGCGTGCTTGTTCTGCTTGCTGCTCAGACCACGCTGCCCATCCGGTTTTGCCATGAGTAATAGGAATCATCGTGATGCAATCGACGGGGCATGGCGCAACGCATAAATCACAGCCTGTGCAGAGATCTGACAAGACTGTGTGCATTTGTTTAGCACTGCCGATAATGGCGTCAACCGGGCAAGCCTGTATGCACAATGTGCAACCGATGCAGAGTGTCTCGTCTATGACTGCGATTGGGCGCTCACGTTCAACGCCATTGGATGGATTGAGCGGGATGACTTTTTTCCCCAATAAATGTGCCAGCCGCGTGACTCCTTCTTCGCCACCGGGTGGACATTGATTGTAATTGGCTTCTCCATCAGCGATGGCGTGTGCATAATCCTGGCAGCAGGGATAAGAGCATTTTGTGCACTGTGTCTGCGGTAGCAGGTCTTCGATTTGATCAGCGAGAGATTTTGACAAGATCGGATTTTAAGAATAAGTTTTGATAAAGTTTTCAACGCGTGGATAAATGATTTCACGCCACCGCCTACCTGAAAAAATACCGTAATGACCACAGTGTGGCGCCATGAAATGTTGTTTCATGGAGGACGGAATATTGTTGCATAAATCGTGCGCAGCCTGTGTTTGTCCAGGGCCAGAAATATCGTCCAACTCGCCTTCAATCGTGAATAAAGCGACATTGTTGATATCCTGTGGACGCACTAGTTGTCCATCTACTTCCCATGTTCCACATGGTAGTCGAAACTCTTGGAACACGATTTTAATTGTGTCTAAATAATACTCAGCTGGCATATCGAGAACGGCATTGTATTCATCATAGAACTGGCGATGTTCTTCCGCTGATTTTTCATCTCCGTCAATCAAATGCATAAAAAAATCGTGGTGACTTTGTGCATGGCGTCCGGGATTCATCGCGATAAATCCAGCATGCTGTAAAAAGCCGGGATAAACCTGACGTCCAAAACCTGGAAAGTTGGCTGGAACGCCGTAAATGACGGTATTTTCAAACCACGATAGTTTTTTCTCTGTTGCTAAATTATTCACGCTAGTTGGGGATTTCCGTGGATCAATAGGGCCTCCCATCATAGTCATTGTTTTTGGCAGCATAGGATCTTTTACCGTTGCCATGAGCGAAACAGCAGCTAGCACAGGGACAGTCGGTTGGCAAACTGAAATGACATGTAAATCCGGCCCAAGCAATCTAATGAATTCTTGCACGTAGTGAACGTAATCATGCAAATGAAACGGTCCTATCGAGGTAGGAATCATGCGTGCATCCACCCAGTCAGTGATATAGACATCGTGTTTAGGCAGTAAAGTGCGTACGGTATCGCGTAAAAGTGTGGAATGGTGACCAGACAAGGGGGCGACTAGCAATATTTTTGCTTGTTGTGGTTGATTGAGCGTGTTTTGCGTACTCGGTTTTTTCTTGAAATGAATCAAATTGCAAAAAGGTTTTGCTAAAACAATCACTTCATGAACAGCGGCAGTTTTGCCATTAACTAATATAGATTGAATGTTGAATGCAGGTTTTTCATAAGCTTTACCCAGCCGATACATCAGCTCATAAGCAGCAGCGATACGTTGTGCATAAGGCACATGCGCAAATGGTGAAATAGGATTGGTGAATAATTTGGCGGACGCCTCAGCCCATTGAGTGAAGGGGGTTAAGAGGATACGCTGGATTTCATGAAGTTGGTAAAGCATCATATTCCTTCTGTAAGCAATGCGCATTCACATGACTACGTAAAAATCAGCATTGATGCAGCGCATCATAAGCCTATTTTCAGAATTTGGCAGTGTGTAGCAGTGTTTAATAAAGTGAATATGATCGTAGATTGATAGGTTTGTTTTTAACCTGGTGGTGCCCACGGAGGGACTCGAACCCCCACACCTTACGGCACATGGACCTGAACCATGCGCGTCTACCAATTCCGCCACGTGGGCATTGCCAAAATTGCTATGCAATGTGCAGCTGGCGATTATAGAGGAAAACCGTCCTATTTCAAAATTTTCCTATATTGATAAGTGAAAAATGGTAGGAAGACGAGTGTGTTTGAAAAGGGGGGGCACAAAAAAAACCGAAGCTTAAAAACTTCGGTCTTGAATCCACATTCTGGCAGGAAGTGGAGGAGGGGAGAACACATGAAAAATTGCCATAAACCAACAAATTCATTGTAGGAGATTATTTAAAACTTGCCAAGCGCTGCTTTGCGATTTGTGCCGCGTTGGTGCTGGGGTATTGTGTGACTAGTGTTTCTAGGGACTTTTTGGCTGAAGTTTTATCTTTCAGTTCGGTATAACAACTTGCAACATTCAATAGAGCATCAGCGGCTTTGGGGTGATTGGGGTAATTTTTTACGACGAATAATTGTGCTGCAATTGCGTTTTTATATTCGCGTTGTGCATAGTAAGCATTACCTAACCAATATTGTGCTGGTGCTGCATTACTAGATTGTGGATAGCGTTGTACAAAATCAAAAAATGCAATACTTGCATTTTTGTAATCCCCATTTTTGAAAAACGTCAAAGCGTCGTCATAAGATTTTTGTTCTTCTTCTTGTTTTTGTTGGGCCAATTCTTTGTTTGCCTCTTTTTCCTCTGCTGCGGCTTTTGCAGCTGTTTCGAATTTACGTAGACGTTCATCAAGGTCCACATAAAAATCTTTTTGACGCCGTTGTGTATTACTTAATTCATTGGTTAGTACCTCAATATCACCACGTAATTTGGTGATGTCTTGCCGTAACTGTTCATTTTGATTGAGCAGATCAAGCGTGCCACTTTTATCGGCCTTTTTATCTATCCGTGCGGTTATGTCAAGTTGCATGGCTTCAACTTTGGCGCGTAGTTCAATAATTGCCTTACGTGCTTCCTCATCATCAAACAAACCTGCATTTGCATGTAGTGGTGTATAAGAAAATATGGCCAGACAAGCGGCGATAATAGAAAATTTGAGTGTGGGTTTAATATTGGATTGAACTGTGGATTGTAGAGAGCAAATCATCATTGCATCCTTAGTTTAAGGATTATTTAGGTGGTTTTTGTGGTGCGTATTGAAATCAGAGTAAATCAGAGTAAATCAGAGTAAATCAGAGTGAACCAGAGTAAAGCAAACTGTACAGAGTTGTTTTTACGATGTAAATTAAATAATGTAAAAACAACTCTGATTTTTACGTTTTAATAATAAATTTGATTATTAAATTTGATTGTTAAATTTAATCGTTAAATTTATTGATAAACAATATCTGCACGGCGGTTTTCTGCCCAAGCAGCTTCATTGCTGCCTGTTGCTTTTGGTTTTTCTTTGCCATAAGAAACGGCTTCGATTTGTGCATCAGACACGCTTAATGTTGTTAAGGATTTGCGTACGGCTTCTGCACGTTTTTGTCCCAATGCTAGATTGTATTCACGGCCACCACGTTCATCTGTATTGCCTTGAATTAGCACTTTGCGGTTTGTGTTTTTACTGAGATAAGCAGCGTGTGCTTCAATGACGGGTTTAAATTCGTTTTTGACGATGTAGCTGTCATAGTCGAAATAAATGCTGCGTTTTGCAAGAGTGCTTTTTGGATCATCCAGCGGATCAATCGGAGAGGCAGCAACATCGACCGTGCTCACAGTGCGTGTATCGGATGTTGCAGGAGCTGGGGCGCTGACTGGTGCTGCGGCGCGTTCTTCAACTTTGACTTCATCATTTTGTTTCATCGGAGTGCTGCACGCCATGAGTAAGGTGGCACTGGATATAGCAAGCGCTAACATTTTGATTTTTTGCATTGACTTCTCTCCTTGTGTGAAATTAACTACTTGGTTTTTTTATTTCATAAATGGACCCCAAGTGGGTTCCCGAATATCACTTATTTTTGTCGTTAAATATTGCTTCATGCGTCCATCAATCGATGTGATCGCAAGTGAGTCGCGACGCCCAGATTCTGTAGCGTACATGATGTATTTACCATTTGGAGAAAAACTCGGTGATTCATCTTTACTGGTATTCGATAAACCTTGTTCTTGTGCATTAGATAAATTCATTAAGAATAATTGGAAGCGACCTTCTCGGCGTGAAATATAAGCGAGTGATTTCCCATCAGGTGAAATGCGTGGACTGATATTGTAGTTACTGTTGAAGGTGATGCGCTGGATTTCTTTACCACTCAAGTTCATTTTATAGATTTGTGGCCCACCACTGCGATCGCTAGTGAAATAAATGCTTTTCCCGTCTGGTGAAAATTGTGGCTCCGTGTCGATATCTCTGTTGTAGCTCAAACGTTGTAGATTGCTGCCATCAGCATTGACGATATAAATTTGAGTTGAGCCATCACGTGAAAGTGCTAGTGCTAATTTACTGCCATCTGGTGACCATGCCGGAGCAGAGTTGTTGCCCTTATAGTTGGCAATCACAGTGCGTTTTTGTGTTGGTAAGTGTTGCACATACACGACGGGTTTTTTAGCCTCGAATGAAACGTAAGCCACTTTCGTTCCATCTGGTGACCAAGAAGGAGAAATAATCGGGTCATTTGAGCGCAGCGCAATCTGCACGCCGTCACCATCGGCATCCGCAATTTCTAATCGATATTCATGCGCAGTTTTGTTGACGTAAGCGATGCGAGTGGCAAATATACCCCGCACACCGGTCAATTTTTCGTGGATGTCGTCAGCGATTTGATGGGCTGCAGTACGTAGTGAGCGTGCTTGTACGGCCATTGACATGTTCGAGAGTTGCGTTGTTTTTAAAGTGTCCAATAATTTGTAACGCACATCAAAACGGCCATCTACTAGCTTTTGTACGCTACCGACAACCAATGCATCTGCACCACGTGATTTCCATTCAACATGGTTGACGGTGCTTGTTTCTGAGATGGTGATACCGGTATCGATGACTTTAAATAGGCCACTGCGGGTTAAATCAGCTTTGATGATGGCGCTGATTTTTTGTGGGGCAACAATGGTTTCATCGGCGAAGCTGGCAATTGCAACGGGGATTTGATTCGCACCAACGCCGGAAATATCGACTTTTAATTGTGCATAGGCGCTTGTTGTGATAAAGGCAATGGTTGGCAATAAGGTTGCCGCAATGTTATGCATGACAGTGTATGTACGTAAGAAGTGAATTTTCATAGGGCGTTAATCTTTCGGTCTATGCGTAATAGTCAGACTGGAAGGGACTGTGCCAGAGTTATCGGGTGGCAGCGGAACAGATTTTTCAATGGCGCGCCGCACTGCTTCATCAAATCCTGGAATGCCAGAGGATTTGAGTTTTTGTGGTAACCCACGTAGTGAGCCGTCTGGAAATAATTCGATTTTATATTCAACCGGATTATTGCTTGTAACATCAGCGGTTAGATAAAACTGTGTATTAGATTTAATTTTGGCCGCGATCATCTGGATATAACTTGGATCTCCACGCTTATTACCAGTTGATTTAGGTGCATCAATACGTCCTGTAGTGCCAGAGTGAATGGCATTGGTAATCCGATGCATTTCATCATCACGTGCTTTTTTTTCGGCGAGTTCTTGTTCAAGTTTTAGGTTGCGTGCTTTTTTTTGTTTTTCTGCTTCGATGTTGCGTTTCGCTATTCGTTCTTCTTCTGCTTGTTGGCGTTTTTTTTCAGCCAATTTTTCGGCGGCTAGTTTTTGTGCTTTTTCTTTTTCAACTTGCGCTGCTTTTTTTGCCTTTTCCTGCGCTATTTGTTGTTTGAGCAGTCGGGATTTTTCCTCAGCTTGACGCTTTTTTATTTGTTCTAATGCAATATTGGGATTAATCGCAGGAGCAATTTTTTCACTGATTGTTTGTTTGGTAGGCGTCAGTACCGGTGCTGGTTTTTCAGGTGAGGGTAATGGTTTAGGTGTAGGTGGCATATTCCATATTTCAGCTTCTATGGCGATGGGTTTTTCATTTTGCCAGTTGATGCCAAGCCAAAGAAACGCAAACAAACCTATATGCACAAGTGCTGCCAGTCCAATTGCATGCAGGCGCTTGGGTTCTTGAGGAATGTGATACAGCCTTGCTTCAGTCATGGGGTTGTGGAATATGGATTGCTGGGGGCATTGCGGTGATTATTTAGTCGCCAGCGCAACACGTTGAATGCCCATTTTTTTTGCTTCGGAAATTAGTTGAATGACGTCGTCATATTTGTTTTCTTTATCTGCAGCAATCACCATTGGGTAATCAGGATGATCCTGATGTATCGCACGCAGTTTTGCTAATAAATCTTGCTTATCACTTGCAGTTTCAATGTCTGCTGGTATCGGTGCTTGTCGTTGTTGCGTTTGTTGAATCTTAATAGTGGACTGCGTATTGGGTTTGACCGTTATTTCAATATATTCATTGGGCGGTTGGGTCGATTTTCCTGCCGTTGGTAAATCAATCACGTTGGGATTAGTCATCGGTGCAACCACCATGAAAATAACCAGTAACACCAACATTACGTCGATGTAGGGAACGACATTAATTTCAGATTTGAGTTTTCGGGTGCGCCCACCACGCAAATTACTGGAAAATGAAGAGGCCATAAAAAATTTTAAATAACTTTAAAAATTTCAATAATTTTAATGTGATTGCCGTTGCAAAATATTGGAAAACTCTTCGACAAAACTTTCAAAACGCATCGCTAATCGATCTATGTCATGAGAGTAGCGATTGTAGGCAAGAACTGCAGGAATGGCTGCAAATAGGCCAATTGCAGTTGCGATTAAAGCCTCGGCAATGCCTGGTGCAACGGACGCAAGCGTGGCTTGTTGTACGTTGGCTAAGCCACGAAACGCATTCATGATGCCCCAGACTGTTCCGAATAAGCCGACATAGGGAGAAACCGAACCGACTGAAGCTAAAAAGGATAAATGGGATTCCAAGACATCCATTTCGCGTTGATAAGCCGCTCGCATGGCACGGCGTACGCCATCTAGTACCATACTATTGGTATTGATGTTGGCTTCTTGCTGGTTGTTATAAGCCGTTTTCGATTTAATGAATTCGCTCATCCCCGCTTCAAAAATGCGCTCAAGCGCACCCTTTCCACGACGATTGGTTGTTGCTTTTTGATACAACGCTTGTAGATTGCCGCCGGACCAGAAAAGGCGTTCAAACGCTGCTGTTTGCTTTTGCGCAGTCTTCAGTGCAAACATTTTCCTGAAAATATAGTTCCAGCTCATGACCGAGACGGCGAGCAAAAGGAGCAGCACCAGTTGTGCGACGATGGATGCATTGGTGATCAAGGAAAAAAAGGAAAGATCTTGAGTAATAGTCATTGAGTAAATGAGAATAAAGAAGTAAACCAATAAGTCGTTGATTAATTTGGTAAATAAACGTTAAGTAAACAAGCACTTAATAAGTAGATAGGTAGAAGTACTTAACAAGTACTTAAGTTGTTAAATTAATGGTGAGTGTGCAAATTGTATTTTTTTTAAAATTTCTGCCGGTATAGCGCATGGTCGAATGGTTTTCGTATTCACACATCCAATTTTGATGCGTGCTGTGGTGAGTAAAGTTTGGTTGCACCATATTTCCTGTAGAAAATGCAATGAGGCTTGTCCAAGTTTGACAACGGTCGTATTCAATTCTAATTCATCGTCCATTTTGGCGGGCGCATGATATTCGAGTGTGCTGCTTTTCACCACAAACATAATTTGTTGATCAATTGCCAAATCATGTTGATGCACATCTGCCGCACGTAGCCATTCTGTGCGGGCTCTTTCAAAGTATTTGAGGTAGTTTGCATAAAACACAATACCACCAGCATCGGTATCTTCATAGTAGACGCGGATATTCCATGTGAATGGTGCAAGCATATTTTATAAAGAGTAAAAAGTAATTAGTAAAGTTGAATGAGGGAAATGATCTTAATAATAAATTAAACAATAAGTTAATAAATCGGTAAAGAAGTAACAATAAGTAACCTATATAAAAACCTACATAAAAATGTACTGATTTTTACCTTTTTATATTGAATGATGAAAACCCCTGGCAGGTTGGCATCATTTCCAAATAATTAATATTCACATGTGGTGGTAGCGTGGCAATCCAGTAAGCAGTTTGTGCAACATCGTCAGCATTTAATGGTGTGACTCCTTCATAAACTTTAGCCGCTTTTGCACTATCTCCTTTAAAACGTACTTGAGAGAATTCGGTTCCTCCACACAAACCTGGTGCTAAATTGGTGGCACGTACGCCAGTGCCCACCAAATCAGCACGTAGATTTAAAGTGAATTGATTCACAAATGCTTTGCACGCCCCATAGACATTTCCGCCTGGATAAGGATAGGCTCCAGCAATCGATCCCAGATTAATAATCGTGCCACTACCGCGCGTCACCATGCTTGGCAATATTGCATGTGTCATGTTGACTAACCCTTGGCAATTGGTGGCAATCATCGTTTCCCAATCTTCTAGTAGGGCCAGTTGTGCAGGTTCGAGGCCTAAAGCCAGGCCGGCATTGTTGATGAGCACATCGATTTTTTGCCAATCGCCGGGCAATGCCGCCAATTGAGTCAAGGAATGATGGATGGATGCTTTGTCCGTCACATCCATTGTTATGGGTAAAAGATTGGCGCCCAGTTCTTGTGCCAGGTGAGTCAAACGCTCTTGTCGTCGTCCTGTGGCGATGACTCTGTGTCCATTTTGAACAAATTGACGTGCCATTTGTGCGCCAAAGCCAGAAGTGGCGCCGGTAATCAAGACGATCATAAAAATTCCTCTTGGAAAATTGAGAGCATTTGTATTGTTGCATCGTTGAAATTGTATCTGAGGGCGATGTTTTTCTACAATTTTGTGGGTGTCATATACTCAGCGTTTTGCCATCTTATGACAACAAACATGTCCATATCATCTATACCTGATACATCTGGTACCAGATGTCCCTTATGCAATCGCGAAAACAATTGCGCTGTTGCTGCCAAGATTAGTTCTGAAATCTGTTGTTGGTGCTTTGATCAAACTATTTCACATGCTGTGCTTGATTGCATCCCATTAAAATTAAGGCAACGAGGTCGTTCTTGTATTTGTCATCGTTGCGCAAATTCTAGGGAATTGAATAATGTAAATAATCCTGAAAACGAGGTAATGAGTAAATCAGAAAACTGTTAGTGAAGGTTTAAATCGCAATTCTGTTAGAATGCTCAGCTTCCCAAGAGGTAAAAAATCCTAAAATGCGCTTGAGTAGATGGCTTCATAGACAATTGGCATGGCTTGTGCTGTGTGCCTTGCTGTTTGGTGCGTTTGCACCATCGGTGTCGAAGCTATTAGCTGTTTCAAAGGGCGTGACCTGGATTGAGATCTGTAGTGCGCAAGGCACAAAGCAGATAGC
>CAZMPS010000030.1:0-12534 GCA_964568305.1 uncultured Burkholderiaceae bacterium | reverse complement strand
TTCTCCTTGTTGTAAAATCTGCCTCCACCCAAAAAGAGTAGCAATACGTCATCTCAGCGAGATAAATGCATGAAAGCCATGATCCTTGCTGCCGGTAAAGGCACGCGTGTTCGTCCATTGACTTACGATTTACCCAAACCCATGATTCCCATCCTGGGGAAACCCGTCATGGCTTATCTGGTGGAGCACCTAGCGAAATACGGCATTCATGACATCATGGTGAACGTCAGTTATTTGCACGAAAAAATCGAAGAATATTTTGGTGAAGGGCATCAGTTCGGCGTGCAAATCGGTTATTCGTTTGAGGGATATACCGATGAAAATGGCGTAGTCGTACCACAACCATTGGGTTCGGCTGGCGGCATGAAAAAAATTCACGAATTTGGCCATTTCTTTGATGAGACCACCATCGTTTTATGCGGTGATGCCTTGGTTGATTTGGATATTGATGCCGCACTACTCGAACATAAGCGCAAAGGTGCGTTGGCCAGCGTGATCACCAAAGAAGTACCCTGGAATAAAGTATCGGACTATGGCGTAGTAGTGACTGATGATAACAACCGCATTCTTGCCTTCCAGGAAAAACCCTCTGCCGAAGAAGCGCGCTCCAATCTTGTCAGTACTGGAATTTATATCTTCGAACCGGAAGTCATGGACCTGATTCCTTCTGGTCGACAATTCGACATTGGTGCGGATTTGTTTCCATTGTTGGTGCAAAAAAGTCTGCCGTTTTATGCGCAGAATCACCAATTTAACTGGATCGATATCGGCACTGTTCCTGATTTTTGGTCGGTATTGCAAAACGTCTTGATGGGCGAGGTATCGCAGCTTGAAGTACCCGGCAAACAAATCCAACCTGGCTTATGGGTAGGACTCAACACCCGGATCGAATGGGAAGGGACGCATATTGAAGGTCCTGTTTATATCGGCTCAGGCACCCATATCGAAGCGGGATGCACCATCATCGGTCCGACCTGGATAGGCCACGGTAGCCATATTTGCAACGGTGCCAAAGTGATCAAAAGCATATTATTTGAATACACGCGTATTTTGCCCAGTGTGTTGCTGGATGAAATCATCGTCTGCAAAGACTACAGCGTGAATCGGGCTGGCGACATGCGCCATGTTTCTGAGTTAGATAACAAAGACTGGACCAACGCCCGGGATAGGCGCAATCAACCTCAGACTGAAGAGGGCGCGCCTGCACAGAATTTAAAAAATGGAGTCAATTTATGAAAATTTATCCCGTCATTCTTTCTGGCGGTTCGGGCACCCGATTGTGGCCACTGTCTCGCGCCGCATTGCCCAAACAATTGCAAAAGCTAGTATCCGATCACACCATGTTGCAAGAAACCATATTGCGACTGGCGGACTGGCCAGAGTTGATGGCGCCATTGATCGTCTGCGGCAATGATCATCGCTTTTTGGTGGCAGAACAATTACGTGAAATCAAGGTCGAACCCATTGGCATTTTGCTCGAACCAGAAGGCCGAAACACGGCACCAGCCGTCGCAGCAGCAGCCTATTATTTACAGCAAGAAAATCCCGAAGCGCTGATGCTAGTGTTGCCCGCTGATCATGTGATTAATGACCTACCTGCTTTTCATGCCGCCGTATTACGGGCTGCGGATGCAGCGAAAAATGGTGCGCTGGCCACATTTGGTATCGTCCCTTCCAGCCCAGAAACCGGTTATGGCTATATTCGGCGCGGCGCTGATTTGGCCGATTGTGAAGGCTGTTACAGCGTGGCCCGCTTCGTTGAAAAACCCGATCACGCCACCGCCACCAGTTTTGTTACAGAGGGCGGATATTACTGGAATAGCGGCATGTTTTTATTCCAAGCAGATCGTTATCTAAAAGAATTGCAAACCCTGCAACCCGAAATCGCAATCAACTGTAAACAAGCGGTACAAAAAGATTATCGCGACCTGGATTTTTGCCGTTTAGAAGAAAAATCCTTCATCAACTGTCCCTCTATTTCCATCGATTACGCCGTGATGGAACACACCCAGCATGCCGTGGTTGTACCCGCTGATATAGGCTGGAGCGATGTTGGTTCCTGGTCTGCTTTGTGGGAAGTCCAAGCAGCACAGACCTCCAATAAAGAAGGCAACGTGCTACGCGGCGATGTATATACAGACAAAGTACGCAACTCTTTGATCCGCGCCGAAAGCCGCATTGTTGCTGTCATAGGCGTAGAAGATTTAGTCGTAGTGGAAACCGCCGATGCGGTCCTGGTAACACACAAAAACGAAGTGCAACGTGTCAAACAAGTGGTTGAACATCTACATCACCATGGCCGCAGCGAGCACGTCAACCATACGCGGGTGTATCGCCCTTGGGGACATTACGAAGGTATTGATGCGGGTGAACGCTTCCAAGTCAAACGTATCACCGTCAAACCTGGTGGAAAATTATCCTTACAAATGCATCACCATCGCGCCGAGCATTGGGTGGTGGTTAGTGGCACAGCGCGGATTACGTGCGGGGATGAAATCAAATTGCTGAGCGAAAACGAATCAACTTACATTCCCATCGGCAGCAACCATAGGTTGGAAAACCCGGGCAAATTGCCGCTGCACATCATCGAGGTGCAATCCGGTAGCTATTTGGGAGAAGATGACATTGTGCGTTTTGAGGATATTTATCAGCGGACATAACACATGAGCCGATCCAACGTGGCCGCAGAACCAAACACTTTTGCACGCCATTCATTAGCGCGTACCAGCTTGTTGGTGTATAGCTTGCTGATTGTTTATGCCAGCTGTTATCCGTTTTCAGGCTGGTGCGATATGGGCATTTCACCATGGGCGTACTTAACTTTTAATCTACCGCGCTACTGGACTGTATTTGACGTTAGCACCAATATCCTTGGCTACATTCCATTTGGTATGTTGCTGGTCACGGCACTGACACCCAAAATACGCGGCTGGCTCGCGCTATTCATCGCGGTATTAGTAGGCATGTTGGTTTCTGGGACGATGGAAGCCTTACAAACTTATTTGCCCAGCCGAGTCCCATCCAGTTTAGATCTGGCGACCAATATGATAGGGACAACGATAGGTGCTGGCATTGGTTTATTGCTGACCCAATTTGCTTCGCTCCATGAACGCATGCATACGCTACGGCAACGCTGGTTTTCTTATCAAACGACGGTTGGTTTGGTATTGCTTGCCTTGTGGCCGCTAGCACAAATTTATCCGCAAGCTTATTTATTTGGCCATGGACAACTTAGCCCTATTTTGTCCGATTATTTGTCACGCTTGCTATCTACTCCCATCAATTTGGCCCATATCTTGCGCAATGGTGTGATGTTAACAGTAGAGCAATACTGGCTGACAGAAACCCTGGTCACCGCTTGTAATCTGACTGGTGCATCGCTGAGCATGCTGTGCCTGTTACGCAAGACAGCACCCAAGGGCATGCTTTTGTTCTTGTTCATCGGGACAGCAATTGCCATCAAGACACTGGCTAGTGCACTCTTATTTGCACCAGAAAACGCGTTTACATGGATCACACCTGGCGCGCAAGGTGGATTGCTGATTGGCATCGTTTTGATATCTGGCCTGGCATTTGCTCCAACTGTAATACAACGCCGCCTGGCTGTTGTCACGCTGTTACTCAGTTTGGCCATGATTAACGTTGCGCCGGCCAATCCTTATTTCATTGAAACCCTGCAAGGTTGGGCGCAGGGGAAGTTTCTGAACTTTAACGGGGCTACACAATTTTTATCGTTATCCTGGCCTTTCTTTGCACTATGGTTTTTGTGCCACCCATGGCATAAAAAATCGACTAATCAGCATTAATCAACGCTAATCAACATAAGCTCCCTTTTCAATTTGTAAACTGCATACCATGAGCAACCCTCCCCCTCCCGAATCAAACTATTTCCAACACCACGTCTTTTTTTGCGTGAATCCACGCGATGATGGTCGCCCTTGCTGCATGGAACGCGGCGCGCAAGATGCGCAACAGCATGCAAAACGTCGGATTAAAGAATTGAATATGAACGGCCATGGAAAGGTCCGCATCAACCAAGCCGGTTGCCTGGATCGCTGTGAAGAAGGCCCAGTGCTAGTGGTTTATCCGCAAGGCACCTGGTACACCTACGTAGATAACAGCGATATTGATGACATCATCGACAACCACTTAATCGGTGGAAAAGTGGTTGATCGTTTAAAAATTTAACTCCCTATCCCTGAAGCTTGCGGGAACGACGGATACTAGTGAGAACTAATTTTACGTCCATCATTAACAAACCTAACCGACATGAATAACCAAACCCAACAATTCTTCCTTACTGGTGCCGCTGGCAAACTGGAATGCGCCATTGATCATCCCAGCACTCCTGCACGTGGCCTAGCCTTAATCGGCCATCCTCATCCATTATTCGGTGGGACGATGGACAATAAAGTAGTGCAAACTTTAGCGCGTGCTTTTGTTGCCGTCGGATATATCGCCGTGCGTATGAATTTTCGTGGTGTCGGACAATCTGAAGGCGTGCATGACGAAGGCAGGGGCGAAACGGATGATATGGCGCTCTTGCTGGATCATATGCAGCAGCAATATCCCGACTTGCCGCTGGCAATGGGTGGATTTTCTTTCGGTACGTTTGTACAAGCGCACTTACAGCAACGACTGATTGCACAAGGCACTCCAGCAGAGCGTTTGATTCTGGTCGGAACAGCGGCAGGCAAATGGGCGATGCCAGATCTACCATCCAACACCATCCTAATTCATGGTGAACAGGATGAAACCATTCCGCTCATTGATGTGCTTGATTGGGCCAGACCGCAGGACTTGTCGGTGATTGTGATTCCAGGCGCGGATCATTTTTTTCATCGCAAACTACACCATATCAAAAACATACTCATCCAAGCGTGGCAGAGTTGATAAGTTATAATCTCATGTCTTTTGATCACGTATTGATTCGTCTGATTAGTCCTCATCCTACTCCATGAAAACCAAATTTTTCGCCTTCCTGACGGCTTCGTTACTTCTCTTATCCTCTGCATTCGGGCAAACGCTGCCATCGCCCACTCTTGCTGCTAAATCTTGGCTACTGCTTGATTTCACCAGCGGCCAAATCATCGCTGCAAAAGATCCCGATATGCGAATTGAACCCGCCTCATTGACAAAGATCATGACCGCCTATCTGGCATTTTCTGCTATACGAGACAAAAAACTCAGCCTGGATCAAAAGGTCAATGTGTCAGTCCGTGCCTGGAAAGTCGATGCCAGTAGCTCAAAAATGTTTAT
Source organism: uncultured Burkholderiaceae bacterium (assembly GCA_964568305.1). Lineage (GTDB taxonomy): Bacteria > Pseudomonadota > Gammaproteobacteria > Burkholderiales > Burkholderiaceae_D > JAGKXB01. Next base: position 7,275 of record CAZMPS010000030.1, on the reverse strand, counting down.
CGACCCAGCCACGCCAGTTTCTATCAATGATTTATTGTATGGCTTGATGGTGCAATCCGGTAACGATGCAGCTGTCGCCCTGGCCGAAGCAGTCGCAGGCGATGAAGCGGCGTTTGTCGCTCAGATGAATCATGAAGCCCAGCGCATGGGTTTAAAGTCCACCCGTTTTGCCAATCCACATGGTTTGCCAAGTCCAGATAATTACTCCACCGCACGCGATCTTTCCATCTTGGCATCTCACGTCATTAACGATTATCCCGAGTTTTATAAAATCGATTCGGTGAAAAGTTTTACATACAACAAAATTACGCAAGCCAATCGCAACCGTCTATTGTGGTTGGATCCTACCGTTGATGGCATGAAAACCGGCCATACTGAACATGCTGGTTACTGCATGATCGCATCTGCAAAACGTCCCAATGGTAGTGGAGAGCGACGCCTGATTTCCGTCGTTCTGGGTACAGAATCTGACCAAATGAGAGCGCAAGAAAGCCAAAAATTATTAAATTGGGGCTTCCAGAATTTTGAAACCGTCAAAATGTATGCTAAGGGACAGGCAGTCGCCACTCCTGAGGTTTGGAAAGGCTCGCAAAATCAAGTCAAAATAGGCTTTACGCGTGACGTCTTCATTACCGTGCAAAAAGGTTGGGCTGCAAAACTAAAACCTGTGCTGGAACGTAAAGATCCGTTACTTGCACCCATTGCAGAAGGTAGCAAAGTCGGTACGATCAAAGTGATGGCTGATGGCAAAACGCTGATGGAACTACCTGTGCTCTCCCTAGAATCAGTCAAACCAGCGGGCATTTTTGGTCGAGCCTGGGATTCAATACGTTTATTGAGAAAATAATCAGCATATCAACTATTATGGATCGTAAAAATAAAGACGAAAGTTTGATTGTTTATCCCTGTGATTTTCCAATCAAAATCATGGGCGTAATGCAGGATGATTTTGCTCAAACAATACTAGCACTAGTATTGGAATATGACCCCGAATTTCACGCCGGTCGACTAGAAATGCGGCCATCCTCCAAAGGGAATTATCTCTCCCTGACTGCCACCGTACGCGCCACTAGTCGGCAACAACTGGATGACCTATACATAGCTTTGAGTGGACACGCCATGGTCAAAGTCGTGTTGTGATGGCTGCCAACTTGCATGAAACTGTAGCGACTCCTACGTCGATCATTATCCGGCAACGTGGCGTAGAAGATTACGCCACTAGTTACGCAGCGATGCGTCACTTTACTGACACCCGCCAAACTGACACACCCGATGAGCTATGGATAGTTGAACATCCGCCAGTTTTCACGCTAGGTCTGGCTGCCGATCCCGCCCATATCCTGCAAAACCCTAATACTATTCCAGTCATTCAAACTGATCGTGGTGGCGAAGTGACCTACCACGGGCCTGGGCAAGTCGTGATTTATCTCTTGATCGACCTACGCCGCAAATCCGCCAATGCTCGCTGGTTAGCACGAGAATTCATCACCAAAATCGAGCAGGCCATCATCAACGTATTAGCAAACTATGACTTAAGTGGCGAACGCAAACCTGGTGCGCCTGGTATTTACGTCGCGCAAGGACCATGGCAAGGGGCAAAAATCGCTGCGCTGGGCTTAAAAATTCGTACCAATGGTTGTACGTATCATGGAGTATCACTAAACGTAGCGATGGACTTGCAACCCTTTAGCTGGATTAATCCTTGCGGTTATGCCGGTTTAGCCACGGTAGATATGCAAACGCTGGGCAGTAAACCACCGTTATCAGAGGTGCAAACTGCCTTAGCCGAAGCCTTATGCAACGAAATAAATAGCTAAATAATTATTTATCAAATACCAAATAAAGCCAGACATCATGACTACTGATACGACAAATAACACGCATCCAGAAACAAGCGCTTACAACCCGAATGAAAAACAAAAGGGCGCTAGCAAAACCACCCGCATTCCTATCAAGATCATTCCCGCTGAACGTTTAAAAAAACCGGATTGGATACGCGTCAAGGCTGCGTCACCTTCGACACGTTTTTATGAAATCAAAGACATTCTGCGCGCCAACAAGCTCGTCACCGTGTGCGAAGAAGCCAGCTGCCCCAACATCGGCGAATGTTTTGGCAAAGGCACCGCAACCTTCATGATCATGGGCGACAAATGCACCCGCCGTTGTCCATTTTGCGACGTTGGCCACGGCAGACCCGATCCGCTGGATCCAGATGAACCAGAAAATCTAGCCAAAACGATTGCTGCCCTGAAACTCAGCTACGTGGTCATTACCTCCGTTGACAGAGATGATTTACGCGACGGCGGCGCAGCACATTTCACCGCTTGCATCGAACACGTACGTGCGCTATCACCGATGACAAAGATTGAAATCCTCACTCCTGATTTCCGTGGCCGGATGGATCGTGCGTTAGAAATCCTAAAAGCCACACCACCTGATGTTATGAATCACAATCTGGAAACCGTGCCACGCTTATACAAAGAAGCTCGCCCAGGTTCGGATTACGCTTATTCGTTAAATTTATTAAAAAACTTTAAAGCGCTGCATCCAGACATCCCTACCAAATCCGGCATCATGGTCGGCTTGGGTGAAACCGATGAAGAAATCCTGCAAGTCATGCGCGACATGCGCGAACACAATGTTGACATGCTAACCATAGGTCAATATCTGATGCCATCCAACGACCACCTACCCGTACGCCGATACGTTCATCCCGATACGTTTAAACAATTCGAAACTGCCGCTTACGAAATGGGTTTCTCTCATGCAGCTGTTGGCGCCATGGTGCGCAGCTCTTATCACGCCGATCAACAAGCACATCAAGCAGGTTTAATAGAAATATAAAAAAATAAAAAACAATATCATTCCTCTACACAAAAATGATACATTCATCAAATGCAACAAATTGTTACGCTTAATCGTTACATTGGGTTGTTACATAAAAATTCCGAACAATTATGCGCCAAGGAGAAAACCATGAACAATTTCATTCTAAGTAAGAAAACAAGCATTTTGGTATCCAGCATTGCACTGGCACTGTGCACAACTTCGGCAACGGCCGGCAACAGAGAAGACTTGAAAGAGTTGGTTAATGCGTATATTGCACAAAATGCCTCCTCGCCAGCAAGCGCAGCGGTCTCAACATCTGCCATCCCTAGCATTGATAATTTGAATTCTGCATATGATGCCTTCACCGCAGCTTCGGGATTGGGCTTAACTTTTTACACTGCAAATTTAAGTTTAACTGACACTGCTGCAAGCGCCAATGCAAATCTCTCTAACAATGTGACAGTTAACAGCGCCAACAACAAAACCATCGCTGGGACTAATGATGGCACGATTCCAGCAAACTCTACGACAACCTCTTTCATTCACGATCCAAACAAATGGGTCAAAACGATTAGTAACGTACAAAAAACCTGGACTACAGCACAAACCACGCTCAGCGATGATCAAGCGTCTTATCAGGCAATCACATCGTCTGACACGCCATTACTCGCATTGAGCGTTAATCGTTGCAGCGGGCAAACAGCACTTAATCCAGATGGCAAGTTATATGATCCATTGAAAGCAGCGATTACGACTGACATTGGACTGAGTTCTGCACAAATTACGGCATTTAATAATGCTAGAACGGCTTTTTGTAAACTCATACAAGTCGCAGCCAACCTGCAAGCCAGATATAACAAATGGCAAGACATCAAAGAAAATGGCATTGTCATTAAAAGTGCCACAATGGGGAGCAAGAAGCTTTCTGTCAAAACATTTTGGCATACGTATGAACGCCACATAGATGCTGGCTATACGCTGACTTATTTTCCATTATCAAAAGTAAGCTACGACAGCAATGGTGTACCAGCACCTGACCTGGATGCAAAAAGCTTGGCCTATAATTCATGGATAAAATGGAGTAGTGATAATCCAACCAATCTAAACATCTTAAAAACTCTGCGAGATTTAAAAAGCGATAGCAAAGAAAGTTGCGCAGGTTTTTGCATACCTGTGATTGAATCGGTTCGCGGTAAATTTTGCACAAAGATCACCGCTAGCGATGCAAGCAAGGTAAGCGTACAAAATTGCGTACAAGCACGTTTTGAAGGAGCGACAAGATCAGCTAACTTCCCGGCTTATGACATCCCTGCACCTTTTGGGTATTTAGCAGAAGTAGAAGCCATGAAAGATCAAGCCATGGTCAACCTACAAAACAATATCAAAAACAAGATTATGAGCATGATCAACTTGAACTCACAAATGTTGGCCGTCCTTTGCGTCATACAAAGCAAAGGCAATCCTGCAGAATTGTCAACTTGCGCGGCAAATTATGCAGCGGAAAGTGGGAAAAACAACAAACCAGCGACTAGAAGCGAACCTGCTGCCTATGTCCCTCCATCGACAGCAAATTCATTACCAGTCACGACGACCAATGTACTGCCAACCGCACCTGCCGCAGCATATGCTCCATCAAGGTCCTAAGCTGTGAGTCATTAAGTAACAGCATCAAAAAAGGCAGCTTGCGCTGCCTTTTTTATGAGACAGAAATTCATTTCATCCGATATTGAGCACTCAGCGCATGCGCCTGCAAGCCTTCGCCATACGCCAATTCAGCCGCCACTTGCCCAAGACTATGCGCACTTTTTGCACTGGCATGGATGATGCTGGAACGTTTTTGAAAATCGTACACCCCCAAAGGAGAAGAAAAACGCGCGGTACGAGAAGTCGGTAAGACGTGGTTGGGTCCAGCGCAATAGTCCCCCAATGCCTCGGATGAATAGCGACCCAAAAACAAAGCGCCAGCATGGCGGATTTTGTCGGCCCATTGCTGCGGATTTTCGGTGGAAATTTCTAAATGCTCGGCCGCAATAAAATTCGCAATTTCACATGCCTGGTCCAAATCACGCACTTTGATGAAAGCACCACGTCCGGTTAATGAAGCGCGGATCACTTCCTGGCGCGGCATTTGCGGTAATAATTTCTGCATGCTGGCTTCCACTTGCGCAATATATGCTGCATCGGGACACAGTAGAATCGATTGCGCCAACTCATCATGTTCGGCTTGCGAAAACAAATCCATCGCAATCCAATCAGGATCGGTGGTGCCATCGCAGATCACCAAAATTTCTGATGGGCCAGCAATCATATCGATTCCTACCAAGCCAAACACGCGTCGTTTAGCGGCTGCCACATAAGCATTGCCAGGACCGACGATCTTGTCCACCGCCGGAATGCTAGCCGTACCATGCGCCAAAGCAGCGATTGCTTGCGCGCCACCGATGGTAAAAACCCGATCCACACCGGCAATGGCCGCCGCCGCCAGCACCAAGGGATTTTTAACGCCATCGGGAGTCGGCACCACCATGATGATTTCTTGCACACCGGCCACTTTGGCGGGAATCGCATTCATCAAGACGGAGGATGGGTAAGCCGCTTTGCCACCGGGCACATAAATTCCCACTCTATCAAGGGGTGTCACTTTTTGACCCAATACCGTGCCATCGGCTTCGGTATACGAAAAACCCGCTGAACCACATTCCTGCTTTTGCCGCTCGTGATAAGCACGCACCCGATCAGCAGCCTGTTGCAATGCAAGGCGACGTTCAGGCGGTAATTGATTCAGCGCCGCTTGCATTTCGGCCTGTGGCAATTCCAACTCGGCAATGCTAGTAGCATGCAAGCGATCAAACTTATTGCTCGCTTCTAAAACAGCGGCATCGCCACGCGTTTTCACATCCGCCAACAATTGCACCACCGTGCTTTCGATGACGTCGTCGATACTGGCATCAAAAGCCAATACGGCATTTAACTGCTTGGTAAAGTCGGGGTTAGTGGTGTCAAGTTTACGGATTTGCATAGCGACGCTCTTCTTTTTGTTGTTGTGGTGTGACTTTATAGCTAACTCATGCGGCACAATGCGCTTTACTTATTGCGCCATACGGGACTGCTACATTGATTGGGAAGCGATCTACCTTTTATTTGGACGCTGCCTCAAAAGCCGCTAAGATCGGCTGCAGGCGCTCCCGCTTTAATTTCAATGCCGCTTGATTGACAACCAAACGAGATGAAATGTCCATGATGTGTTCAATTTCAACCAGGTTATTGGCGCGCAAGGTATTACCCGTACTGACCAAATCAACGATGGCATCAGCTAAACCTACTAGCGGCGCCAACTCCATTGAACCATACAATTTGATCAAATCGACATGCACGCCTTTGGCGGCAAAATGCTCTCTAGCCGTTTGCACATATTTGCTGGCTACGCGCAAACGCGCGCCTTGGCGAACGGCATTTTCATAGTCAAATCCGGCTTGCACGGCAACTGACATGCGGCATTGGGCGATTTTTAAATCGATGGGTTGGTATAAACCTTCGCCACCATGTTCTAGCAATACATCTTTACCTGCCACACCAAAATCTGCCGCACCATATTGCACATAAGTTGGCACATCTGATGCACGCACGATGATGACGCGCACGTCTGGATTATCGGTGGCTAAAATCAATTTACGCGAGGTTTCTGGATTCTCCAACACGCGGATGCCTGCTGCCTCTAACAAAGGCAAGGTTTCCTCAAAAATCCGGCCTTTTGATAAAGCCAATACCAATTGTGTATTTGTGTTTATATTCATTGTTGTCATGTGGGCACCCGTGCGCTGATTCGTTCAATATGAGCGCCTACTGAGGACAATTTCACTTCCATTCTGTCGTAGCCTCTATCCAAGTGATAAATCCGATCGACGATGGTCTCACCTTGCGCAGCCAAGCCAGCGATCACTAAAGATGCCGAAGCGCGCAAGTCCGTCGCCATCACCGGTGCACCAACCAATTTGTCGACTCCACGAATGAAAGCCGTATTGCCTTCGACTTCAATCACCGCACCCAAACGATGTAATTCCTGCACATGCATAAAACGATTCTCAAAAATCGTCTCGGTCACATGACTGGTATTGCTGGCAATGCAATTGAGCGCCATGAACTGCGCTTGCATATCAGTAGGAAAACCTGGGTATTCAGTCGTGCGAAAACTCACTGGTTTAGGACGAGCCGCCATTTGCACCCTTATCCAATCATCACCCGACGTCAGTACCACACCTGTTTCGCGCAATTTATCTAATGCAGCATCCAAAATATCGCTACGCGTGTTGGTTAACAATACATCGCCACCAGCAGCAGCAACCGCACATAAGAATGTGCCGGTTTCAATGCGATCGGCAATCACTTTGTACGACGCGCCATGCAGCCTTTCTACGCCTTGAATAACCAATCTGTCAGTGCCTATAC
>CAZMPS010000029.1:11652-12659 GCA_964568305.1 uncultured Burkholderiaceae bacterium | reverse complement strand
ACTCTGCATTTAGCCCCACCATAAAGCTATCCAGTGTTGGTGGTTTTTTTGTCTGCAAATCCAGCGATAGTTGTTTCATGTATTACGTATTTGGTCGTAAGTATTGGATCGTAAGTATTGGATCGTAATTATTGGGTATTAAGTCTTAGCTATTATAAAAACTACTACGCAAGTAGTGCGCGCGCACATGTTGGAATGCGACGGATAAAACTGCTGAAGCCGGTAAAGCTAGCAGCACGCCGACAAAGCCAAATAACTGACCGAACGCCAACAAGGCAAAAATGACAATTAAAGGATGCAAGCCGATGCGCTCCCCTACCAGGTAAGGCGTTAAAAAGAAACTTTCTATGATTTGTCCAATGCTATAAATAATCGCAACGGCAATCACGCCTTCCATACTGGAAAATTGCAGTATTGCAGCAATCAACGCCATGATTAAACCCAAGCCAAATCCTACGTAAGGAATAAATACCAACAAGCCTGTGATTAAACCGATAGGCAGGGCGATATCAAATTTGGCGATAGTCAAGGCAATTGAGTAATACAGTGCCAGAATCAGCATTACCAGCAACTGTCCACGTAAATATTGCGCTAGCAATTGATTGACTTCTTGAGCCATGTTTAAGGTGCGGGCTAGCCAGGCGCGTGGAATGGCATTGATCACATGTTGAAGCAAGGTGTGCCAATCCAATAAAAGATAAAACAGCACAACTGGAATCAACACCAACGTAGCCAGCCAGCCTAAGACAGTGATGCTGCCAACTTTGGCTGAAGAAAGTATGGCGCTCCATATTTCTTCGCTACCGGCGGACAATTGCCGTGACAATATTTGCTTGATGCCACTACTATCAAGATTGGCTGCGATGCCAAATTTTTGCAATTTTGGGCTGATTATTGTGTTGATTTTGTTTAAAAAACTAGGAATTTGATCTTGCAGCAAAGGGAGTTCTTTTTGTAGAACAGGGAGCACGACTAGCATTAATGCCATTAGTACGGCAAGCAAAATC
>CAZMPS010000029.1:2153-11642 GCA_964568305.1 uncultured Burkholderiaceae bacterium | reverse complement strand
CCATTACGCGCGGGAGGTGGAATTTCCCTATCTTGATTGATGCCAGATAATCCACGCCAGGATGTAACGCGTACGCCAGAATGGCTGCAGTAATAAAGGGTGTTAGGACGGGGCCCAGTAGCATGAGAAAAGCCAGTAGTAACAGCCATACTGCCAGCCAAAGCGTAGTTTGTTTTTGCTTCAAAGTAAAATTAAACGACATGAAAGCACATGAAATAAAGTGTGGGATTGATTGGTGGTTTGATAAAATGGCAGTTTAACTGAATAACGCCAGCGCAATCTAATCTATCTAATCTAATTACTTCTCTTCTAATTACTTCTAATAACTTAATGACATCATGAGTTCTATCGACCGTACTGATCATAATCACTCCAATTCTGTTTCTCTTTCTTACTCCGATGCTGGTGTCGATATCGATGCAGGCGATGCGTTGGTGGAAGCTATTAAGCCATTTGCCAAACGCACTATGCGTGAAGGCGTGATGGCAGGAATTGGTGGTTTTGGTGCCTTGTTTGAAGTCAGCAAGAAGTTTAAGGAACCAGTATTGGTGTCTGGTACCGATGGTGTTGGTACCAAGTTGAAACTGGCATTTGACTTGAATCGGCACGATACCGTGGGGATCGATTTAGTTGCCATGAGTGTTAACGATATTTTGGTACAAGGTGCCGAGCCCTTGTTTTTCCTGGATTATTTTGCTTGTGGCAAGTTGGATGTGCCTGTTGCTAGCGATGTGATTAAAGGTATTGCCAAAGGTTGTGAACTTGCTGGTTGCGCCTTGATTGGTGGTGAAACTGCTGAAATGCCGGGCATGTGTCCAGCTGGTGAATATGATCTAGCTGGTTTTGCTGTGGGTGCGGTTGAGAAATCAAAAATTGTTGATGGTGGCAAAATAGCACCGGGGGATGTGGTATTGGGATTGGCATCTTCTGGCGTGCATTCAAATGGTTATTCTTTGGTGCGCAAAATCATCGAAGTTGCCAAGCCCGACCTGCAATCTGATTTTCATGGCCGTCAGTTGGCGGACGTGTTGATGGAGCCAACGCGTATTTATGTCCAGCCTTTGCTGGCGTTGATGGCATCGATGGAAGTCAAAGGGATGGTGCATATCACAGGTGGTGGTTTGGTCGAGAATGTTCCCCGCGTTTTGCAAAGTAATTTGACTGCTGTCCTGCATCGTGATGCTTGGGAAATGCCTCCATTGTTCCGTTGGTTGCAGCAACACGGTGGTGTGGCGGATGCTGAAATGCATCGCGTCTTTAACTGTGGTATCGGCATGATTGTTATCGTAGCGCAACAAGATGCAGAAAAAGCGATGGCACAATTGACTGCTGCTGGCGAAGTGGTGAGTCGTATCGGTGAAATTCGTCAACGCAATGGTGATGAGGCCCAAACTATCGTGGTGTAATTTTTTGTGGCTTTGTTGCAATTTCCTTTCAAAAACTGCTTGCAATAAATACTGTTTTTTTGTACAGTATTAAAAATGCGATGTTGAATTATGTACGTGCACATTGTTGTGTACAGGCATGATTGATGTTGTTGCTAAATCGAAAGAATCAAAAAAGTTAAAAAATTGGGAAAACTGAAAGAATCATATGGACGAGAAGAAAGCCGTACTTGCTATAGACAAAAGTGCTGAAAAAAGCAGAGCTTTGTCAGCCGCATTAGCACAAATTGAAAAGCAGTTCGGCAAGGGTTCTGTGATGCGCATGGATGCTGCAGTTGTTGAAGAAGTACCAGTAGTCTCTACTGGTTCATTGGGATTGGATGTTGCTTTAGGGGTAGGTGGTTTACCACGCGGTCGTATCGTCGAGATTTATGGGCCAGAATCATCAGGTAAAACCACGCTGACGCTGCAAACGATTGCTGAAATGCAAAAGTTAGGCGGTACCTGTGCTTTTATCGATGCTGAACATGCCTTGGATGTTGGCTATGCCCAAAAGTTGGGCATTAATTTATCCGATCTACTGGTTTCTCAGCCAGATACTGGTGAACAAGCATTGGAAATCACCGATGCCTTAGTGCGTTCAGGTAGCGTTGATTTAGTCGTTATCGATTCTGTTGCAGCACTGACACCACGTGCTGAAATTGAAGGTGATATGGGCGATTCATTGCCAGGTTTGCAAGCACGTTTGATGTCACAAGCCTTGCGTAAATTAACGGCGAGCATTAATCGTACCAATACGCTAGTCATTTTTATTAACCAAATTCGCATGAAAATCGGCGTCATGTTTGGTAGCCCTGAAACGACAACAGGTGGCAATGCCTTGAAGTTTTATGCTTCTGTCAGATTGGATATCCGTCGCACTGGATCAATCAAGGCAGGCGATGAAGTAGTGGGTAATGAAACCAAGGTCAAGATAGTCAAAAACAAAGTAGCTCCTCCCTTCAAAGAAGCGCATTTCGATATTTTGTATGGGGAAGGAACGTCACGTGAAGGCGAAATCATCGATTTGGGTGTGGATGCTAATCTCATCGAAAAATCGGGTTCTTGGTATAGCTACAACGGTGAACGCATCGGGCAAGGCAAAGATAACGCGCGTAACTACTTAAAAGAAAAACCCATGTTGGCACGTGAAATTGAAAATAAGGTGCGCGTTGCCTTAGGTGTCAGGGAGTTAGCACCTGTGGCCGATCAACAAAATTTGGATTAATCAGCAAAACTGCTTATTTATAGTTACATCTAATATCGTCATCCTCGATTTCTTTAGTCGGGGATCTAGCGTCTCTTTTCATGCAACGCACGACGCATTTAAGCATGACAACAAAACCCCTCAGTCTAAAAGCACGAGCCTTGCGTTATCTCTCGATGCGCGAGCATAGTCGTATCGAATTAGCGAGAAAATTGGCGCGCTATGCGCAAGAGGGCGACGATATTGATGCTTTGCTGGACATGTTGGAAGCAGCGCAGTTCTTGTCGGAAACACGCTTCATCTCTTCTCTCGTCAATCGTCGTGCTACCCGTTTTGGTAACAATCGTATTTTGCAAGAGTTGCAAAATCACGGCATAGAGGTCGATGCTCTATTAGAACTTAAAACAGATTTGGCGCAAGATGAAGTAATTCGTGCACGGGAAGTGTGGCGTAAAAGGTTTGGTCAGTCGAGCAATAAAATTCATGTCCCTAATAAATTTTGTAACGTTAATAACGTTGATGATTTTGATAGCACCAAAGACATTCACAGCATGGATAACAAAGCGGATAGCGGTGAATATGCTAAACAGCGTCTAAAGCAAATACGTTTTCTACAGCAGCGTGGATTTTCTCATCAAGCGATACAAGCGGTGCTGAATAGCCAAAATGATGATGGGCAAATTAATGACGGGTAGTAAATGGCAAATAGTAAATAGCAAGCTGTGCTAGAATCCCACAGTTTTGCAATGGAGCTGATGTAATGCTGCAACAGTTGTTCAGTCCGCATTGATTTTATGCCTTTGTCGCCACCCCTTTCTCGTCGTTCCTTAAAACATACGCGTACCATTCAGGTAGAAGCGTTTACGCGCGATGATGGCTTATGGGAGTTGGATGCATGTATTTCTGATGTAAAAACAGAAGATGTACGCCTTGCTTCTGGTGTGAGATCGGCTGGTGCGCCTCTGCATTTGCTGTGGTTGCGCGTGACGTTTGATCAGCAATTCACCATTGTTGCTGCAGAAACAGTGTCAGATGCCATGCCTTATCCAGGATTTTGCAATACGATCAATCATGCTTATCAAGCTTTGGTGGGGCTGAATTTGCTTCAGGGGTTTCGCCATGGCTTGAGGGACAGATTATCCGGAATTAATGGGTGCACGCATTTGACCGAGCTTGCGCAGGTTTTACCTACTGTAGCAGTTCAAACATTTGCTAGCGAATGGTTTGAAACGAGTGATACATCGAATGATTTAAATGCATCCAGCGTTGCGTCATCGTCAAAAAAACCATTGCAAATTGACGGTTGCCACGCTCTGCGTTCTGATGGCGCTGCGGTTGCAAAATACTATCCACACTGGGCGAAAAAGTCTTAGTTGTTTCGCTGCTTAGTTGATTGGTTGAATTAAGTTAAGTTGAGTTAAATCGTTGTAATTTTTAGTCATAGTTTTTTCACAATTTTTTAATAGCAAAGCGTTTAACGTTTAAAAGGAAGTTTGCATGAAAATTCATGAGTATCAGGGTAAAAAAATTTTGCGTAAGTTTGGTGTGACAGTGCCACGCGGTATTCCGTGTTTTTCTATTGAAGAAGCTGTCAAAGCAGCGGAAACTTTGGGCGGCCCAGTTTGGGTAGTCAAAGCACAAATCCATGCTGGCGGCAGAGGCAAGGGCGGTGGCGTGAAAGTGGCAAAATCCTTGGCGCAAGTAAAAGAATACGCTGAGCAAATCATGGGTATGCAGTTGGTCACGCACCAAACTGGTCCAGAAGGTCAAAAAGTCAGACGCTTGTTGATTGAAGAAGGCGCTGATATCAAAAAAGAATTGTATGTGAGCATGGTGACTGACCGTGTTAGCCAACGCGTTGTCTTGATGGCATCCAGCGAAGGCGGTATGGACATTGAAGAAGTTGCACATTCCCATCCAGAATTGATTCATCAAGTAGCGATAGATCCGGCTGTTGGTCTGACCGACAAAGATGCGGACGATATCTCTACCAAGATTGGCATTCCTGCTGCTTCGATTGTTGATGCACGCAACCAATTGCAAGGTTTATACAAAGCGTTTTGGGAAACTGACGCATCGTTGGCTGAAATCAATCCATTGATTTTGACTGGTTCCGGCAAAGTGATCGCATTGGATGCGAAATTCAACTTCGATTCCAATGCTTTGTTCCGTCAACCAGAAATCGTTGCCTATCGTGATTTGGATGAAGAAGATCCAGCTGAAATCGAAGCATCAAAATTTGATTTGGCCTATATCTCTTTGGATGGCAATATCGGTTGCTTGGTAAATGGTGCCGGTTTGGCGATGGCAACGATGGATACCATCAAATTGTTTGGTGGCGAGCCAGCAAACTTCTTGGACGTTGGTGGCGGTGCGACAGCAGAAAAAGTGACCGAGGCCTTCAAAATCATGTTGAAGAATCCAGGCTTGAAAGCGATTTTGGTCAATATTTTTGGCGGCATTATGCGTTGTGACGTGATCGCTGAAGGCGTAATCGCCGCTTCACGTGCTGTATCGTTGGAAGTGCCACTGGTAGTACGTATGAAAGGTACGAACGAAGATTTGGGCAAAAAAATGTTGGCTGATTCCGGTTTGCCTATTATCGCTGCCGATACGATGGAAGATGCAGCTAAGAGTGTGGTCGCTGCTGCGAACGGTCAATAATCAATAGGCTAAAAAGTCAATAGACCGCAAAAGTTGCATCAATAAAGATACGTACAAGGAATAAATATGTCGATTTTGATTAATAAAGATACCAAGGTTGTAACCCAAGGGATTACTGGTAAAACCGGTCAATTCCACACACGCATGTGCCGTGACTATGCAAATGGTAAAAACTGTTTCGTCGCTGGTGTGAATCCTAAGAAAGCTGGAGAAGATTTCGAAGGCATTCCTATTTTTGCCAATGTAAGAGAAGCAAAAGAAGCGACTGGCGTCAGCGTTTCGGTCATTTATGTTCCACCAGCAGGTGCAGCAGCAGCTATTTGGGAAGCAGTGGAAGCTGAGATGGAATTGGCAATCTGCATCACAGAAGGTATTCCCGTGCGTGACATGATGGCGCTCAAAGATCGTATGGCAAAAGCGGGCAGCAAAACTTTGTTGTTAGGACCAAATTGCCCAGGATTGATTACACCAGATGAAATTAAGATCGGCATCATGCCAGGTCATATTCATAAAAAAGGTCGTATCGGCGTAGTTTCCCGTTCCGGTACTTTGACTTATGAGGCTGTTGCGCAATTGACCGCTTTGGGTCTGGGACAATCATCTGCTGTTGGTATTGGTGGCGATCCAATCAATGGTTTGAAACATATCGATATCATGCGTGCTTTCAATGATGATCCTGATACCGACGCTGTGATCATGATCGGTGAAATCGGCGGTCCTGATGAAGCGAACGCTGCTTACTGGATCAAAGACAATATGAAAAAACCAGTCATCGGCTTTATCGCTGGTGTGACTGCGCCTCCAGGCAAACGTATGGGTCATGCTGGTGCGTTGATTTCTGGTGGTGCAGATACAGCACAAGCTAAATTGGAAATCATGGAAGCTTGTGGCATCACCGTGACTAAGAATCCATCAGAAATGGCACGTTTGTTGAAAGCTGCTTTGTAATTTGTATTGCAGCTTTTTTGTGCATGCATGTTGTAGGGGCGGGTTTTATAACCCGCTTTTTTTATTTCGAGTGTGATTTCATTTTTCTATGATGAAATCTAATTCGCTCTTGATATCTATACTGTTCGGATAATTTGATGGATTTCCTATTGTTTCCAACCCATTTCTGTATTTTTTAAGTTCATCAATTAATATAATTTTTGATGATTCATCATGTGTACTGTGCAGCATATTGCGCAATTCACAGATAATTCGATCCGTGCATTCATCAGAAATATCAAACTTGGTTTTGGCCAGGGTAATAGGTGACATGCCAAGCTCTTGTAAGCGTTGCAAGCTAATTCTATGAATTTGTTCAGGATCGTTATTGGTAGGAAGAGCCCCTCCTCTGATGCCAGCTATTAAACTGTTGAGTTTTGTTTGTGTTGCTGATACTTGCATTTCATTCCTCCAAATATAATTATTTTTTAATCTTTGATTGCGAAGTAAGTGGTACGGCCGACGTCATCAAATCCGAACGCGGGAAATCCCAGCTTGGGATAAAGAGCGAGCAGTCTTGTTCCGCAGTGTTGGCTAAAGAGAGTGTCGTGAAATTTCCTGTTGGCACTGATCCAAATCTCAGATCAACCGCAGTGTCTTGTTTCAGCAATGGCGCGCGCGCGAAGCGTAACCAGGCTTTAAAGTAGCATTGTTGATCGCTGAGCGTACGCAATCGATCCAAACTGCCTTGATAGTTTGAAACAAACGCAATATCGAGTTGCGTCATTACTTGTTGTGGCAATTTGGCCAGGCTGGTTGGACATGCCGTGATTGGCAAGATGGTTGGTGCCAGGCTGACGATGCCCTCTTTTAATTGATAAGTACCGGCTTTTTCCTTGCTTTCGATGGATAGAAAATTCCAGCATAAAGGATTGGTCGGGAAGGGTGACATCGCAATATCCAGTAGTTGGTTGGTCGGATCTTTTTGCGATAAATTATGGCTGACCAAGATTTTTCCATATTTTGATGCCGAATCTTGCATGCCAATAAAAGCAAGGCTGACAGCGAAGGCTGCAATCAAAGCTTTTTTCCCTTTTTCGCCTGCTTTATCGGCTTGTCGTTGTAGTGTCGCGACAAAAGTTGCTAAAAATAGCAATACAGCGAGTGATTGCCATATTAAAAAACCTTTGATAGTGCAAAACAAGGGTATGCCGATTAGCAAGCTCATCAAAACAATTTTCAGCCTTGGATTACGCATCATCATGATCATCGGTACGCCGAACATGATCCAAAACACGGGCTCGACAATAAACACCATGTCGCCATACAACCAGCGCGAATCAAAAGGGTGGAAAGGATGTACTCCATAAGAATTTAAATAATCCATTGATAGATGGAATAAAAATCCCAAGCCTAAACTGATGGTAAAGCCAATCCGTGCACGAGTGCTTTGTTGTAATAACTTACGTGCTGATGGCCAGCACAGCCAAATAATGAGGGCTAATAAGATGATTTGTGGAATGGCGTATAGCAAAGTGTGTGTATGGCCGCGATGATGCAGCAGATAGCCTAGCGGAGAAGGGAGAAGGCGTGTGAGAAATAAATCGAGATCAGGAAAATTACTAGCTGCCCAACAGGAAACGAGGAATAAACGCCGACGAGTTTGTTGTTGGTGACTATCGGATTCTTGCTTTAAGCTGCGGTGCAGCAGTTCGCCAGCGGCTAAGCCAACGACTGAATGACTGATGTTATCCATGGATTGTATTGAATGCAGAATTGGAGGTACAAATTAAATGGTGTTCTTCTTTTTAGACAACAAATAAATCCCCGACAATACCAGCACTGTGCCCATTAATTGGATGACGGTGATGGGTTCTTGAAGGACGATAGCACCCATAAACAGTGTTGACACTGGTCCTATCATGCCAGCTTGCGAGGCAGTGGCTGCGCCGATTCTAGCGACGGCAATCATGGTGAGAAAGACGGGCATCACGGTACAAAATACGGCATTGAAGATCGAAAGTCCGTAGACCGCATGTGGTTGTATCAACATGGAAGCCGGGCGTAGGAAGAAAAATTGCGCTACGCAGGCCACGCTAGATACACACATGGCATAAGCAACCAAGCGT
The DNA here is from genome assembly GCA_964568305.1 of uncultured Burkholderiaceae bacterium. GTDB lineage: Bacteria > Pseudomonadota > Gammaproteobacteria > Burkholderiales > Burkholderiaceae_D > JAGKXB01. The sequence continues at coordinate 3,291 of CAZMPS010000029.1, read as the reverse complement.
AGCGCACCGATGCGTTGTACTAATTCGCCCGATAAGATCAGATAAATCGCATACGAAATAGCCGCTCCCAGTACCAGCGTACTGCCTAGCACCACATTGTTGCCGCCAGTTTTGACGTCATGTAAAAAAACCAGCACGGTGCCGAGGTAGGAAATGACCAACGCTATCCATTCCAGTGCCGTGATTTTCTTTTTGACGTAGAAGACCGACATTAGTAATACGAAAGACGGCGTCAAAAACAGGATCAAACGTTCGAGTCCGGCGGAAATATATTGCAAACCCATAAAGTCTAGAAGGCTAGATAAATAATAGCCAGTCAATCCTAAACAAGCGATGCGTATGTAATCGCTTTTATGTAGTGCTGGTTCTGTTCGTGCTTTCCATATTGCAACGACAGCAAAAAGCGGGAAAGAAAACATCATGCGAAAAGCGAGCAGCGTGACCGCATCGACGTGATAACGGTAAATCAACTTGGCGACGATTGCTTTAGCAGAGAAGAGAATGGCACCGAGTATGGCGAACGATAAACCCAACAAAAGAGGGCGACGGTTAGAGATGCTGGGTATGGCGGCAGTCATATCAATGCGAGGTGAAAAACCAAGAGGAGCAACAGGCAAGATAATAATGCTAAATCGGATGGGATGTCGGGGCTGCTGATTTGGGGTTTGGAATTACTGGACTTCTCCCTCTGTAGACGGTTTTTAACTTCAGGTATGTAGCTTCTCGATATACTCTGTGGAAGAGCATTATTCTCGATGCCGAGAGGGTGCAGTCATCCATTTCATCGTTATGCATGCACATCCCGCACCTAGAATTTGTGCACCGATAAAGCCAGCAGCATCAATTGGTCTGATGCCAGCGAACGTATCTGTCATGGTGCGCGCCAGCGTTACGGCGGGATTGGCAAATGAAGTTGAAGCAGTGAACCAATAGGCGGCCGTAATGTAAGCGGCAACGGCAAATGGCGTCACTGCTGGGCGACTGTGTGAACAACCGATGATTACCGCGATCAAACCGAACGTTGCGACGAACTCGCTCCACCATTGAGATGGGCCGGTTCGGATGTGTCCAGAAGCGGCAAACAGCGGTTCGTCGAACATCAGATGGGCTGCTGCCACCCCGGCAAATGCCCCGACGA
>CAZMPS010000029.1:0-2143 GCA_964568305.1 uncultured Burkholderiaceae bacterium | reverse complement strand
TGCCAATATAAAGCAGCGCGTCATACTGAGATAATTTTTGCTGCCATGCTTCTGACAAGGTAACTACTGGATTAAAGTGTGCGCCGGAAATGTTGCCAAAGGTTAAAATCAGCGCAATCAATCCAGCACCCGTGGCCAATGAGTTTGCCAGTAGTGCGACACCGACATTGCCACTGGCTAAGCGCTCTCCCATGATACCCGAGCCAACTACCACGGCGAGCAAGAATGCCGTCCCCATTAATTCGGCCATCAAACGACGGAGCAGCATCATACCAGTGTGTCTCCAATCAATTTCATTCTGTGTTGGATGGCCACCTTATCAAGCTTTTCGATCGGCAGGCTGATGAATGCATTGACGCGATGGGTGATCTGACGACAAATCTTTGCAAACGCATGGCGCTTTTCTTCATCTGTTCCAAGGACTGCAGCGGGATCTTCAAAACCCCAATGTGCAGAAATGGGCTGTCCTGGCCACACAGGACAAACTTCTCCGGCTGCGTTATCGCAAACGGTGATGATGAAATCCATCTGCGGCGCATCAGGTTGCGCAAACTCATCCCAACTTTTGCTGCGTAAATGCTCGGTCGGGTAGTGGATTGCTTGCAGTTGTTCGATCGCGAAAGGATTGATTTTGCCGGTGGGATGACTCCCTGCACTATAAGCGTGGAAGCGGCCTTTTCCCATTGTATTGATGATGGCTTCAGCCATGATACTACGCGCGGAATTGCCGGTGCAAAGCACCAGAACATTGTAGTTTTTTTCGATCATGATGATTCGTGAGTGTGGAGATAAAAAATGGATGAGGGATCTGCAGCATTGACTCGATTGCGTTTAGTTAGCAGAAGAGGGGGCACAATAAGATGCCGTGTCCGGGTTTGGTTGAATAGACATATAGATGTTTCATGACGTGACCTCCTCGGTAGTGCAGCAAAGTGGTGTGCAAACTGATTCGCAAGAATGGCCACCACAGCAATTTTTGGTAAGAAAAGCGATTAACTCACTCATCGTCGAGAAATTGGCGGCATAGATGATAAAGCGGCTTTCAGAACGCGCACTCACCATGTTGGCATGCGAGAGTTCCTTCAAATGAAAGGACAGCGACGAGGGTGGTATGCCCGTGTGTTCAGCGATTTTTCCGGCAGAAAGCCCCTCTGGCCCAGCTTCTACCAAAGTACGGAAGATTGTGAGCCGAGATTCCTGGGATAGTGCCGCAAGTGCTAAAAGTGCAGATTTTGTTTCCATTATTCTATTATAGTCGAAATATGGAATGATTGTTATCTTCACACAATGTAAGGATCAAACTTAAACCATCTCACCATACAAAGCATGATCAATTTCTTGCTTGGTCAAATTCGGTACAAATTGCTGGATAAAGGTATAGGCATACGATCGCAAATATGCACCGCGCCGTACAGCTAATCTGGTGGTATTCATGGCAAATAAATGGGATGCCTCAATGGCGCGCAGACCCTGATCGCGATTTTGATCAAATGCCATGGAAGCGACCAAGCCTACCCCTAGGCCAAGTGATACGTATTGCTTGATTACATCTGAATCCATCGCCGTCAACACAATGTCGGTTTTGACATCTGCTTTGACAAACGCATCATCAATATGGCTACGTCCAGTAAAACCAATGTCATAAGTAATGAGTGGAAATTCTGCCAAATCTTTTAAAGTAATCGGCGTGCGGCTGAGAAGTGGGTGATTATCCGGTACGACGATTACATGGCTCCAGCTATAGCAAGGGAAAGAGATTAAATCGGGAAACTGGCTCAAACCCTCAGTAGCAATCCCGATATCGCTTTTGCCGGATAACACCCATTCCGCAATATGTTCTGGTGCACTTTGCTGGAGAGCAATACGTACTTCAGGAAATTTGTTGCGAAAGCCTTGTACGACTTTGGGTAGGGTGTATCTGGCTTGAGTATGGGTAGCGGCTACTGACAGTGTGCCGCTTTCCTGGCCGCTGTATTCTAGGCTGGCTTGTTGCAGATTTTCTGCTTCGATTAATAGGCGATTGATGATTTTTAGTATGCCTTTGCCTGGCTCAGTCAAACCAGTCAGACGTTTGCCATTGCGTTCGAAGATGATTAGACCGAGCTCTTCTTCGAGTTCGCGAATTTGCCTGCTGATACCAGGT
>CAZMPS010000028.1:0-13174 GCA_964568305.1 uncultured Burkholderiaceae bacterium | reverse complement strand
GGTCAGTTTGGTGTGGGTTTTTATTCTGGCTTTATCGTCGCCGACAAAATCACCGTCAACAGCCGTCGTGCTGGCGCGGCAGCATCGGAAGGCGTGTGCTGGGAATCAGGCGGAGAAGGCGATTACAGCGTACAAACGATCGACAAACCCTCACGCGGCACGGAAATCATCTTGCATTTGCGCGAAGGGGAAGAAGAATTATTGTCGAGCTGGAAAATCAAATCCATCATCCGCAAATATTCCGACCACATTTCCCTCCCCATCCTGATGCAAAAAGAAGAATGGGATGCCGAGAAAAAAGAAACCGTCATCAAGGATGAGTTTGAAACCATCAACCAAGCCAATGCTTTATGGACACGCAACAAGTCCGACATCACGACAGAACAATACGAAGAGTTCTACAAACACGTTTCACACGATTTTGAAGCACCGTTGACGCATACCCACAACCGCGTGGAGGGTCGCAGCGAATATACGCAATTGCTGTACATTCCCGCCCGCGCACCATTCGACATGTGGGATCGCAACAAGCGCGGCGGCATCAAGTTGTACGTAAAACGCGTGTTCATCATGGACGATGCCGAACAGTTGATGCCGGTGTATTTGCGCTTCGTCAAAGGCGTGATTGACTCCAGCGATTTGCCATTGAACGTCTCGCGTGAAATCCTACAAGAATCACGCGATGTCAAAGTTATCCGTGAAGGCTCAACCAAACGTGTACTGGGCATGTTGGAAGAATTGGCCAATGCCGACGAGCAAGAACAAAAAGACAAATATCAAACCTTCTGGAAAGAATTCGGTCAAGTTCTCAAAGAAGGCATAGGCGAAGACGCTGGCAACAAAGATCGCATCGCCCAGCTATTGCGCATGGCATCCACCCACAACGATAGCGATGCACAAACCGTGTCATTTGCGGATTATGTGGCACGTATGAAAGAAGGCCAGGACAAGATTTTTTACGTCACAGCAGACAGCTATGCCGCCGCAAAAAACAGCCCACACCTTGAAATCTTCCGCAAAAAAGGCATCGAAGTCTTGCTGTTAACCGATCGTGTGGATGAATGGATGCTCTCCTTCCTCACCGATTTTGAAGGCAAGGAATTGGTATCGGTTGCCAAAGGCGGGCTCGATCTAGGGAAATTAGAAGATGAAGCCGAGAAAAAACAACATGAGGAAACGCAAACTGAGTACGAAGCATTGGTTGGCAAGATGAAAGAAACCTTGGCCGACAAAGCCAAGGATGTGCGCATCACCTTCCGCTTAACCGACTCACCAGCCTGTCTGGTAGCCGATGAGCACGAATTGTCCGGCAACTTACTACGCATGCTAAAAGCTGCCGGCCAAAGCACGCCTGACACCAAGCCAATTCTGGAAATCAATCCCAACCATCCATTGGTACAACGGTTGAAGGAAGAAGACGGAAAATTTGCCGATTGGACGCACATCCTGTTTGATCAAGCCATGCTGGCAGAAGGCGGGGCCTTAGTCGATCCAGCGAGTTTTGTGAAACGCTTGAATACCTTGTTGTTGGGAACAGGTCAGTAAGTCTTAACAAGCAATACACGCACCTAGAAAAGGCGGGAATTTCCCGCCTCTTTGCTAAGAACATAAGCGTCCAACAAGCCGAACAGCATTTTCATACACTGGTTGAACGTGGTTGTTTGACCGTTTGTATCTCCTCAAGAATTTATACGTCCACATTTAGAGATTTAGAGAACGTGTACGCCAGGGCTGACGCATAAGAACTTCCAACAGGATAACCACGACTGCCGAAATTGCGAGCACGGGCATCAAAGCACATAAGACTGCGGCTGTGATCCACATACCAATTGATGTTGAGCGCAAAGCGCCGGGTAAAACACGAGGCAATGCCAATGATCCTGCTTGCTTACGTTTGAAGAACATAATCCAACCCGAAATCAGAGAAAACAGCACACCAATACCGAACAGCAGTAACAAAGCTTGATTCCACCAACCGAATTCACCGCGATGAAAGGGAATCCCAATGGCAGTGACTTTGGAAAACGCTGTTTGCTTGTCCCAACCTGCGTAATACAACGCCCGGCCACTATAGGCATCTAGAAGAAGATCAAAACGTTTTTCGGGCTGACCGCGATCGAAGTTGACAGCACGCCATGTACCTTGTGGTCCACGTGGTGGCGTCAGTTGCAGGGCAACATCGGGGGCTTGGGCACGTGCGTAATTCCAAATGACTTGCCATGCCAGAAGTGGTGAACCTTCTGACGCAATCGATTTGAGCCCTTGTGGAATTTGCGGTGGAGCTTGGCCCACTACATCACGTAAGTTACGAATTTGATCACCCGCATATTTGCTCCAAGTTAGCCCCGTAGTCAGGATAACGAGGCTCATTACAGAGAGCGCAACACCGATAAAGCTATGCCACTGCTTCCATGCTTTTCGTCCTTTAACTCCACGTTGAGGTAACCCGCGTTGGTCATTGCGTGGCCACCATAAATAAATACCAGTTAGCAACATAACCATCAACCAACTGGCCGCCAACTCAATCATCCAGCGCCAATTGTCAGTTTGTAGTAGGCGTGAATGCAGCTTTTTGGCCCAATTACTGAAACGGTCTTTATTGGCAAGGCTACCGACTACTTCAGTGGTATAGGGATTGACATACACGGACAAAGTTTGAGCAGGCAGTCCAAAACTGGGTTTAGGCGCCTCATTGACACTGGTACTGGCGCCAGGTTTCTGCTTGGATGGACCATGGTTATGTTCTGCTTGTTCAGAAGAAGCGGTAGAACGTTGTGACGCTGGTGGCACAAAATGCACTCTGACCGTATCGTCTGCATCATAGGCTGGTACCACAGAATGCACACTCCATCCCGTCGGCGCGGCCACCTCTGCTGCATGGATTGCATCGTCAAGTGGCCGCATCACCCCCGCAGGTATGACATGGTCCAATTTCTCATAAAGCACTTTCTCGATTTGTGGGGTGAAGACATACAAAATACCCGTCAAGGTAGCGATCAGTGCAAATGGCGAGGCAATCAGCGCAGCCCAAAAATGGATGCGCCAAAACAAACTGGTGCGTCGGGCGGGTAAAGAACTCGTGGCGTTCATTTTTTGCCCTCATCAAAGGTATAAGTCACTCCCACCATGATGCTGCGCGGCGCACCTGGGGTGTATTGATTTTGTGCGTTGGGAGAATAAGTACCTACTCCTGAATAAGAGCTAGACGCCGAGTCCGCATAATGCTTGTCAGCCAAATTGCGTAATTGCAGCCATGCTTGCCAGTCTTTGGTAAAAGCGTAATTGCCGCGTAGATTCAATAACGAATGGCCGGGATACTTGACGGTGTTAGCATTGTTCATCCAATACTTGCCAAGATGGACCAATTCCAACGCAACACGTGCGCCTTGAACAGGCTTATAACCCACCTCCATCGTCGTGATATCGGACGGTGCTTGTGGCATCTCTTTACCGCTGTAATCCAAGTTGCTGGAAACCTGGTATTTCAAGAAACGATGCTTGGCAATCGTGGTTCCCAAACGCGTATCCCACAGTCCCGCCTCATAGTTCAAACCGAGTTCTAGACCTTGACTACGGGTACGGCCTGCGTTGCGATTTTCGCTGTTGCCTGGCGCAATTGTGTAGCTTACGATGGTGTCCTTGCCATCCAAGCGATACAACGCTGAATCAAGCTTTAAGGCACCACCCAGCAACGCCATGCGCATGCCTATCTCGTAGTTGTTATAGGTCGCAGGACTTAAGTCGGGAATGCCTGTTTTTCCATAAAGTTGACTCACTTCTGGCGGTGTAAAACCCTCACTCGTGTTGGCATAGATACTGGTTTCTTTAGACAGTGCGTAGGTTGCACCCAACTTGGGACTAAAACGCGAAAAGCTGCGTGATTCATTCGGCGCACCATAATTCACACTACCTGCTGGCGCAAGATTATTCGTATAGTCATAACGAATCGCATCAGAACGCCCCCCGGCAACGACACGCATTCTTTCGATGGGCGAAAATTCCCATTGGGCAAATATAGCCGTGTTATTGATGTCCGCTTGATAGTTGCGTACACCCAGAGGGTCTGTGCTGCTTGAAACGCTGTAGCTCAGATATCTACCGCTCACGGGGTCACGCACAATCGCTAAGTTATCGCTGACGTAGGGGTTGTCGCTTTTATCGATATAGACGCCGGCAATCAGGCGTGAAGTCAGCCAATCAAACTCTTGCTGATGCTTCAAATCCAGCCCTAAGGAATCAACGTGGTTATTGTTGATTGTTCCTTTACATGTTGCCGCCGAACAACCCGTGATGGTGTAACTAGGCAATTGACCGTGATCATTTTTGCGATAAAAAACGGTGGCCGTAGTGATGCCGTTCCTAGTAGTTTCACCTTCCCAAGCAAAATTCGCCCGTGTGGTTTTATCTTTGCGATAGGTGAACGTATTAATACTTTTACCCGAATTGTTTTGGTAATCGCTCTCAAACAAACTGCCTGTCATCGCGGCATCCAAATCAGTGTGTACCAGTGTTGTACGCAATTGCGAGGTACTGCTGAGGGCATAATCACCGCGCAAGGTGAAAGAATCTTTGCTGCCACGGCTGTACTCTTGCCAGTTGTTGGTATTACGGCGTGAGCTGTAATGTGAGAAACGCACACCTAACTTGTCCCAAGTATTGCTCAAATTGGTGTCATAACGCGTGAATCCAGCAGTGTCATCATGCCGCACACCAAAGCTGGCATATGGCGTACGCGATGGTGCCGCCGTCAAGAAGTTCACGGCACCACCGACCGCATTGCTGCCATATAGCGAAGAAGCAGCGCCTTTCACTACTTCTACGCTTTCAGTACCTGTCATGTTGACTTCATTGAGTGAGTTATGGTTGAACACACCCAAAGGGCGAATCGGAATACCGTCTTCCAAATACTGATAAACCGCGTTGGTACTGATGGGCTGGCGAATGCCCATACTGTGCTGTTCGTTGCTCAAGTCGTTCCAATACACTCCTGGAGTGCGATTGATGATTTCGCCCATGGTTTTGGGTTTATCGCGTTCTATGACATCTTTTTTAACGATGCCAATGGACTGGGGTGTTTCCGATAATTTGGTTGCGGCACGAGAACCAGAAACAACAACCGCATCTAAAACAACTTCGTTGTCATTCATAGCCGCGTAAGCCATATTGCCCAACTCTGCCAAAGCCAAAAATACGGCAAGTGCAAGCGGGTTGAGCTGTTGATAAGAAGGCTTCATTAAAATACCTCAAAATTTAAAAATTGATCTGATGGCAAGAATGCATTCAGCTATCTCGGCTGTCTCAGCTATTCAGTCAAAAAATGATGAGCACGACAAACACCATGTGCTGAATACCAAGTTTTTGTGACGGAATGCACCAAACTCTCCTGAACAGAGCCGAGCGCCCTACACGTACCAAAGACATGCAGGACAGCACGACATCAACTGGCAAAACCAGCTGTGCCCTTATATAGAAACATCAGAAGATTGAAGGAGGAGCGCGTGTTAAATGAGCAGTTCGTATGAAACTGATTCTGTGAAGAAGACTGGTACGACTTTCAAGCGGCACTTCATCAACAATCAGTGCGAATATTGAGAAGCTTTTTAAGGTAGGAATGACAGGAAAATCATTCTGCAAGCGACAGAACGGACAGTGCGACATCGATGAAACTAAATGGTCTGGTGCTTTATCCTGATCTGCCTCCCAATCAATCGCCATACGTTTAGAACCGTAAGCGCTACAAAGCTCAACCCATATCTTGCTATGAGAAACTGATGAGAAAAAATGTGAAATTGATGGTGCAATCGCTGCAAAAAACACGACGCACAGCAAAAGCCGCGCAACACGTTGATGCAAGTCTTTGCTCATTGACATGCTGCTAACCGTCCATTCCTGTCAAAGACAGACAAGCACAATCAATGCCAAAACGGCATATCATCTCCCCAAAATGGGCGGCGAAGGACCTGATCAATAGCAACATCTCAAGATTTTTGAATCTTCAATGAATTTCGAAGCCTCGAATTGTAACATCAAGCTCTTTGAAGAAAGATACGGCTTAACTACCCACCCAATCCTCACCATTCAACCCAGTCTGCGGGGTACTGACGCCAAAATGCTGGTAGGTTGCTGGCGTGGCGATACGGCCGCGTGGTGTACGTTGTAGAAAGCCTTGTTGAATCAAATAAGGTTCCAATACGTCTTCGATGGTGTCGCGCTCTTCGCCTATCGCAGCAGCTAAATTGTCTAGTCCGACAGGCCCACCGCCAAATTTGAATAACACCGCTTCTAACAATTTGCGATCCATGACATCTAAACCTAATGGATCGACATCCAGCATCATTAATGCGGCATCGGCAATCTCTTTGCTGATCTTGCCATTGCTTTTAACCTCGGCATAATCCCGTACACGGCGCAACAAACGATTGGCAATCCGTGGTGTACCACGGGCGCGTTGGGCGATTTCGCGGGCGCCAGCAGCGTCAATTGTAGCTTTTAACAGAGACGCACTGCGAGTGACGATTTTGGTCAATTCGGCGACGGTATAAAACTCCAGCCGCGCCACGATGCCAAAACGATCACGCAAAGGATTGGTCAACATGCCGGCGCGCGTGGTCGCACCGACTAGCGTAAAGGGTTGTAAATCCAACTTAACGGAACGCGCTGCCGGGCCTTCTCCTATCATAATATCGATTTGATAGTCTTCTAATGCGGGATAGAGAATCTCTTCCACCACCGGCGAAAGACGGTGGATTTCATCGATAAACAACACATCATTGGCTTCCAAATTAGTCAAAATCGCCGCCAAATCGCCTGGGCGCTCCAATACCGGACCAGAAGTCTGGCGCATATTGACGCCCATTTCATGCGCAATGATGTGCGCTAGCGTGGTTTTGCCTAAACCCGGTGGTCCAAACAGCAAAGTATGATCCAGCGCTTCCTTACGTTTTTTGGCCGCTGCGATAAAAATCTCCAGCTGCTCACGCGCTTTTGCTTGTCCGACATATTCTTGTAATTGTTTGGGACGCAAGGCGCGCTCCATCGCCTCTTCATTCGACGAAGCAGGTGTCGCAGCGATAATCCGTTGCTCGGTGAAATCATCGGTTTGGATACTCATACTTATCTTTTTACCTTTTTAACCCTTGGACAAAGCCTTCAATGCCAATTTGATGCCTTCTGAAACGCCCAACTCCGCTGGCACTTGCTTGAGCGCCAACAGCGCTTCTTTTTCCGTATAGCCCAGCGCCAACAAAGCATGCAAAACATCATCATTCGTATGTGTAGCAAAATGCGCTGCAGCACCCGATGCGTTTAATTCGACGCCTAATTTGCCTTTCAACTCCAGCAACAAACGCTCAGCAGTTTTTTTACCGACACCAGGAATTTTGATTAAGCGACTCGCTTCTTGCAACGTAATCGCCTGCGCCAGATCAGAAGTCGACATGCCGGACAAAATCGCCAATGCCATGCGAGCACCAACGCCAGAAATCTTGATCAATTGCCGAAACACCTTGCGCTCTTCAACACTGCCAAACCCAAACAGCAAATGCGCATCTTCCCGCACCACCAGATGGGTGAACAAAACCACCTTTTCACCCAGCGCCGGCAAATTGTAAAACGTGCTCATGGACACATCGACTTCATAGCCAACGCCCTGGCAATCAACTAATAATTGCGGTGGATTTTTTTCCAGCAACACCCCAGAAATGCGGCCTATCATTTTTAGCTATCCTATTTTTGCTTGGGAATTTAGTAAAAACTACCCCACCAAACGACCACGCTTCATGCGCAATCCTTGATTGGTTAAATTGGTCAAACCAGATTGAACGTTTTGTAACAAAGCCAGGGAATCCATGCTGTGCGCATGACAAATCGCCACACCCAGCGCATCAGCCGCATCGGTGCCCGGCATGCCAGACAGCGACAACAGACGTTGCACCATGCTTTGCACCTGCTCTTTTTTCGCCTTGCCATGCCCGACGACGGCTTGCTTAACTTGCAGCGCCGTATATTCCGCCACCGACAAATCCGCACTAACCAAGGCACAAATCGCTGCCCCGCGTGCTTGTCCTAGCAGCAAAGTGGATTGCGGATTAACGTTCACAAAGACCTTCTCAACTGCAGCGCAATCGGGTTGATAGGTGCAGATGATTTCAGACACGCTAGCCAAAATCAACTTCAATCGCGCTGGCAAATCGGGCTCCGACAGCGTTTTAATCGTGCCGGAGGCGATATAAGATAATTTGTTTCCCTGCTTGCTGATCACCCCAAAACCCGTGGTGCGCAAGCCAGGGTCGATGCCGAGAATTTTGATGGAAGACATCGGCATCGCTGCGTTCATGCAGTTTAATGGCGGAAATGACGGGTGCCAGTCAATGCCATCACCACGCCACGCTCATCGGCAGCATCGATAACTTCTTGATCGCGCATCGAGCCACCAGGCTGAACAACGCAAGTCGCGCCCGCATCGACCACCACGTCCAAGCCATCACGGAATGGGAAAAACGCATCCGACGCCACTGCAGAACCAACTAAAGGCAAGCGTGCATGTTGTGCTTTGATGGCTGCGATGCGAGCTGAATCGACGCGACTCATTTGACCAGCGCCCACGCCCAACGTCATGCCATTGCCACAAAATACGATGGCGTTGGATTTGACGAATTTGGCCACGCGCCAGGCAAACAGCAAATCTTGCAACTGTTGTGGCGTAGGTTGTTTTTTGGTCACGATTTTAAATTCATCCACCAACACATTTTTGCTATCAGGCGATTGCACGAGCAAACCACCACCAACACGCTTCATATCGTAAGCATTGACGGCGATGCCAAACGTGCCCAATGGGATTTCCAACAAACGCACATTTTGCTTACCAGCAAACACCTGCTTTGCTTCTGCCGTAAACGACGGTGCAATCAAGACCTCGACAAATTGCTGTGCAATCGCCTGCGCGGCTTCGCCATCAACCGTGCGGTTGAGCGCGATAATCCCGCCAAAAGCAGAAGTGGGGTCGGTTTGCAGGGCTTTTTTATACGCAGCACAAGGCGTATCAGCCAATGCCACGCCGCAAGGATTGGCATGCTTGACGATCACGCACGCAGCTTGGGATTGATCAAATGTTTTGACGCATTCCCAGGCAGCATCAGCATCGGCGATATTGTTGTAAGACAATTCCTTACCTTGCAATTGCGTGTACTTGGCCAATGCGCCATCCGGTGCGTTCAAATCCCGATAAAAAGCAGCAGACTGATGTGGATTTTCGCCATAACGCATTTCCTGTACTTTTTCGAAATGCACATTCAAATTTTGCGGATAAGCACTGCGGCTTGCGTGTTGTTGATCTGGGCCTAAGGAGGTTAAATAATTGTTGATGGCACCATCGTATTGCGCGGTGTGGCCAAATACTTTTTTGGCCAAGGCAAAGCGAGTTTCATAGGTGACATCTTTATCCTGATTGCTACGTATTTCTTCCAATACGCGGCCGTAATCTTGCGGATCACAAATAACGACTACGTCTTTGTGGTTTTTAGCAGAAGAACGCAACATGGCTGGACCACCGATGTCGATGTTTTCAATCGCGTCTTCCAGGCTGCATTGGGCCTTACTCACTGTTTGTTGAAATGGATACAGATTCACCACCACCATATCAATAGTAGGAATGCCATGCTGCTGCAAAGCGCTGACATGGGCTGGAAAGTCACGCCGGGCCAAAATACCGCCATGGATTTTAGGATGCAGCGTCTTGACTCTGCCGTCCAACATTTCAGGAAAACCGGTGTAATCCGCCACTTCAGTGACAGGAATACCCTGTTCAGCCAGCAATTTTGCTGTGCCGCCAGTAGAAAGAATGTTCACGCCCATAGCGTGCAAAGCGCGTGAAAAGTCGACCACGCCGGTCTTGTCAGAAACAGAAATGAGAGCTTGTTTGATCATAATAAAAATAATTTAAAGACAATAAAAAACGAGAAATAAGGCGGCGTAAACACTTAAAGCAAATCATGCAATTGCAATTTTTTGCGCAGAGTATTGCGATTAATGCCCAACATTTCCGCCGCCTGCGACTGGTTGCCACCAGCACGCACCATGACAGTTTGTAGGATAGGTTTCTCAACGATAGCAATCACCATTTCATAGACATTAGAAGCGTGCTGCTCACCCAAATTATGAAAATACTCTTCCAGACTTTGCTGGATAACGGCTTGTATGCTTTCTTTACTCATGCTGTGGGAATCACCGAATTAAAAACGAAAACTAACCAAAAATTAAACGCACAACTAAACGTCATACTTTAAACGTTCACCATGAACCAACTGGGAAGCGAAAAACGCATCGACTGCGGCAAGCTGCGCTTCGCAATCATCCATGACATTCATCTGTTGCCGAAAAACTTCACCACCGATCAAATCTCGCACATACCAACCAATATGCTTACGCGCTGTGCGCACGCCTAAAAACTCACCATAAAAAGCGTAATGCGCACGTAAATGCTCATCCATCAAGGCACGAACATCATTGACCAAAGGCGACGCCAAATGCGTACCAGTACGCAAAAAATGATCGATTTCGCCGCATATCCACGGTCTCCCCTGCGCCGCACGCCCTATCATCACCGCGTCTGCCTTGGTCTGCTGCAACACACGCTGCGCTTGCTCGGGCGTGGTGATATCACCATTCGCTACTACCGGAATCTTCACCGCCGCTTTCACCGCGGCAATCGTTTCATACTCCGCTTCACCTTTATACCCATCCGCACGCGTACGGCCATGCAAAGTCAGCATGGCAATCCCGGCGTCTTCGGCAATACGGGCGATGGTTAAAGCATTTTTATTATCGCGATTCCAACCAGTACGAAACTTCAAAGTCACCGGCACCTTCACCGCGCCAACCACGGCTTGCAAAATATCCGCGACCAGCTTTTCATCCTGCAACAAGGCCGAGCCGCACCATTGATTGCAGACTTTTTTCACTGGGCAACCCATATTGATATCAATAATCTGCGCCCCGCGATCGACATTAAACTGCGCGCACTGCGCCAATTCCAATGGATTCGCCCCAGCAATTTGCACCGCTTTCGGCTCCATCTCGCCATCATGATTAGTCCGCCGCGCGCTTTTCTCCGTCTGCCACAAACGCGGATTCGACGCCGCCATTTCAGACACCGCATACCCTGCCCCCAACCGCTTACAAAGCTGGCGAAAAGGCCGATCCGTCACCCCCGCCATAGGCGCCAAAAAAACATTATTGCGCAGCAGATGAGGGCCGATTTGCAGCATGGATAAAAAGTGGGAAATAGAAGAAAAAACGGGAAGGGCGTTATTCTACCTGAATTTTGCTTAAAAAATGGGCAGACTTGTCGCCCATTTTTTGGATCAAATAGCGCTATTCCGAGTCTTTGGGGAAAGGTGGAATATTCAGCAAAATATTCACGCTGACTAGTTCTTATCCGCATTGATTTGCGTTGTATAAGCCTGCCTTGGATCACTGCTGGAAGGAAATGCGGACTTCAACAACTGTGCCTCTACCAATGGATTCAAAGACCGCTTGAGGAGATCGTCTGGATGCCGATTAAGTAATTGGGCAAGAACGCGCCGCCCAAGATATTGACCATGACATAACGCCAAGATGGTTGCACGTAACAGTTCTGGGGAGACTCGTTTTCGTGTAGAAACAGGTTGCGCAATCTCTTTTAAATCCTGCTGAAGCGCATTGCCAAGTTGAGACCACTCAAGGTATAGAGGACTTAACTCTGGAGGTATGGCACCGAGCTCTGGAGGTATGGCACCGAGCTCTGGAGGTATGGCACCGAGCTCTGGAGGTATGGTGCCGAGCGCTGACATGAATCGACGATCCTGCCAAGGCAGAAAGTACACCATGCCCCGCCCGACGCCACCTGGCATCAGCAAATTCTCTTTCACCAATTTCGCCAACATTTTGCTGATGTCTTTCGGATGTTCGGTGGAAATTTCACGCAAACGCGCATGTTTAAGCATGCCTTCAGTGGCAGCAGTGACCAACGCCAGACGCTCCAATGATGGCAAGGTAGAAAATTTCTCCCCCAAATGGCGCTCTAGTTCCGTTACTGCCCGCGCAGGCAGTAAGCTATTCATACGCAATTCCATCAGAGTTTGATCAGGCTCCGTTACTTCATGTAACACCGGCCTACTCCAATGCTGGCCTTGCCAATTATGATAAATCTTAGGCAAGCCAGACCCGGCATGATCCCCATAGCCAACCAGCTGAAACATTGTTTGCAAGCGACGATTGCGGCAATCACTGGTACCGCCTATCACTGCTTGCGCCATTGGTATCCGCATCAAACCAGGATTGCGGAAATCGAATACATCCGGCCTTTTCACCACCAACACCGATGCATGCCCGGAAAAATCAGCGTGTATCAAGGTATTAACCAACGCTTCGCGCAAGGCTTCATGCACAGGCGTATCTTCAATGCGCTGACCATCTTGTAACTGAAACGGCACTTTTAAATCAGCCGTTAGCTTTTGATACACGCGGCGAAAGAAATCATAGATATTGCCAGACCAACTACCATCTGGCACCAATCGGTCAATCCAGCGCTGTTCTGTCGCGGCTTCTGGTCGCTCCTGATAATCCACCATGTAATAAGGCAACGCATCTCTGATGACTTCCGCGCGACCAAACATCAGCAACCCCGCTAGACGCAAACCAGAATAACCATCTTCCCGATTCTTGCCAGTCGCACCAATACGCTCCAAAAAATCCGGCACCGACAAATCTGTCCAAACATGCCCTGGTTTGACCGCAGCAAAACGATTACGATACGCAGCCACCGTTTCCATATCCAAATCGCTTAAATCAAAACCTTTCAGCACACGTTCATCGCGCGAATCTTCCACCCGCTCAGCCAGCATGCGACGCACTGTTTCATCGTTTGCTGGGTAATCGCCCTCATGCCGACGCAAATACGTATTGCCAAACGGATTGTTTCCCAGATGCACGGGTTTGAGTTGACGTCTTGCGCGTGGCACTTCCACCCGCAGCACTGTTTTACCTTCGATGATCACTGGCTGCACTTGCTGTTCAGTCAGTAGGTTGATGCTGATTTGCTTGCGATTATGCAAGTTATCCCAAAGTGCCTTGCGCACTTTTTCAAGTTCAGGCAAACCCAATGCCCGGAATACACCGCGTGGCTTTTCCTGTATCC
>CAZMPS010000027.1:0-13217 GCA_964568305.1 uncultured Burkholderiaceae bacterium | reverse complement strand
CGTTAATCGCTTGTGAAATTTTTCTCTGCGCGATGAGAAAATTTCCATTGATTGCGATATGTCGGCAATCTTGCTCAGACACTCCCTGTCCATGTGAATGACAGCAATGTGCTTGAGAAGTGTCATCATCCAATGCCTGCCAAAAACGGGGACTTGCATTTGTTGTCATCAATTCTTGCCGAAACACATGGCGAACAAGCAAATCCCGCATCGCTAACGTAGCAAAATGCATATCATCGGCAGCAATTCTTGGCTTGCATCCCTTTTCAATCCAGCTCTTCGCCAATTCCAGATCATTTTCTCGCACGATATGACTTGGGATGAATTCCCGATCAACATTCATCCGCTCGTCATCATGCTGAAATCCGGGCAATTGAGACGATGATTGTGCAATTGCTGGTTGCACAATCACATCCGATCTTGAATCGATGAGGTCGTCATTCAATGAATAAAACGTGTAGATTGATGAGCATGAAGAAGCGGGAGATACGGACAACATAAGACACTTTCGGAATAACAAAATAAGAATAAATCCATAAAATGCAATTCAATTGCATTTGCTCGCCAATAAAAATGCAACCAAGTTGCATTAATGGGTAAATAAACAACCATCAACCCTTAAACACAATCTGCACACACCCCCGTCACGGTCAACTCTGTTCCAAGTTGATGAAACCCAGCTGGCAACGCAGCCGCCCCAATATCAGCGCGGATATTTTCAAGGCAAATCACTTTTTTGCATTGACTACATTTAAAGTGCGCATGCTGGTGCTGCTGTGTCTCATGATCACTCACGCGGAATCGCCAGATACGATCATCACTCATCACCTTGTGCGCTAATCCCTTTTCTATCAACCAATCCAGCACACGATACAGGGTCACGCGATCAATTTTTTCCACACGCTCTGGCGCGTTTAAACCACTTTCAATTTGATAATGCGTGACAGCACTTTGTTGCGATAACAAAAATCCAAATACACGTATACGAGACGACGTTGCGCGGTCGCCCGTCTCTCGGATTGACTGCTCTGCTTTACTTAGGAATGAAGGTGTGGTCGTGGTTATCATTGGTCAAGTCGATATTGCAACAAAGTTGCGTTTGGGGATTATAAATGAAAAGGTATTGCACGACAAGTTACGTCTAACCCACCGTGCTTGTCGCGCCTGTTTAGATCAGACAAACAAATCACTTTCCAATACAAAACCGACTAAAAATCAGCCCCAGCAAATCATCAGAAGAAAACTCGCCGGTGATACTACTCAAACGCTCCTGGGTTAAACGTAATTCTTCCGCAAACAAATCGAGCGCTTGGTCGGTTTGGGCTGCGTGTTGCGCGGCTTGGGCTAGGTGGTCGCTGGCGGCTTTCAAGGCGATTAAGTGACGTTCACGGGCGAGATAAGGCGATTCGCTCGTTTGTCGCCAACCGGCGATGCGTAGCAATGCACTGCGTAGTAAGCCGATGCCAATTTGATGGCTGGCGGAAAGATAGATGTGTGTGACATCCTGTATTACTTCGGCACTGGGTTGATGGCCGGATAAATCGATTTTGTTCCAAACGCGCAGTACAGGTATTCGGTCAGGAAAGCGCGCAATGATGGCCTCATCCGTTTTGGAAGGACCAATATCGGCATCCAACAAATGCAAAATCACATCGGCTTTTGCCACCTCCGCCCAGGTACGTTGTATGCCGATTTGCTCAACGATATCGATCGTATTTTTCGCCACATCATCAACAGGACGAATACCAGCGGTATCGATGATATTGATCGGAATGCCTTCTATTTGTATGGTTTCGGTAATCTTGTCACGCGTGGTACCAGCGATTGGCGTGACAATTGCCACATCTGATCCGGTCAATGCATTCAGCAGAGAAGATTTGCCCACATTCGGTTGTCCAACCAGCACCACATTCAAACCTTCACGCAGCAACGCACCTTGTGCGGCTTGGTTGAAGACGTTGGTTAACGCGGTTTGAATTTCCTTTAATTGACTGCGCGCATTCGATTTTTCTAAAAAGTCGATTTCCTCTTCAGGAAAATCCAAGGTCGCTTCTACCAACATGCGCAAATGCGTGACTTGTTCGACTAGTACGTGGATGGTTTTTGAGAATGCGCCCGCCAAGGATTGCGACGCCGATTTTGCTGCTGCCTGGGTGGAAGCGTCGATCAAATCTGCCACCGCTTCTGCTTGCGCCAAATCAAGTTTGTTATTTAAAAAAGCCCGCCGGGTGAACTCGCCCGGTTCTGCCAGACGTAAACCCATCGCACGGCCAACATCCAGGCAACGCGCCAGCAACATTTGCAACACCACCGGGCCACCGTGACCTTGCAGTTCCAGCACGTCTTCGCCGGTATACGAATGCGGCGCCTGGAAGTAAATCGCCAGCCCTTGATCAATCACACTACCGTCGGCACTTTTAAATGGCAAATACGTCGCATGACGCGCTGGCAGTGAGTCTACGGTATGGTTTTCTCCTAATAACAAGGGAAGAAGTGGCGCTAACTGTTTACCAGAAATACGTACCACGCCAATGCCACCACGTCCGGGGGCTGTTGCGATTGCTGCGATGGGGGAAGAGTCGAGATGCATAAAGTATTTTAGAATGGCATAGAAGTGTCGCATTATCTGCGCAGAGCAGAATTTCATCAAAGAATTTAATTTTCTCCAATTTATTTATGCCTTCCATTACCCACATCATTCGTCCCGATATTCGTGCACTCCATGCTTATCACGTGCCCAATGCCAGTGGCTTGGTCAAACTCGATGCCATGGAAAATCCCTACGAGTTACCACAGTCGTTGCGTCAGGAATTAGGCCAACGCTTGGCGCAGGTTGCGTTGAATCGTTATCCGGTACCGTCTTATCACGCACTCAAAGCGGCGCTATGTGACAAATTGGGCGTGCCAGCTGGTTTTGATGTTGTGTTGGGCAATGGTTCGGATGAGTTGATCGCTATGATTTCCATCGCTTGCGCCCAGCCTGGCGCCAAGGTATTGGCACCTGTGCCAGGTTTTGTGATGTATGCGATGTCGGCGCAATTTGCTGGGTTGGAATTCATAGGTGTGCCGCTTCAATCGGATTTCACGCTGGATAAAGCCGCCATGCTGGCAGCGATTGCCGAGCACCGGCCAGCCATTGTGTATTTGGCTTATCCGAATAATCCCACTGGCAATTTATTCGACGAACAAGCGATGTTGGAGATTATTCAAGCGCAAAGCGGTATTGGTATGGTGGTGATTGATGAGGCGTATCAACCGTTTGCCCAAACCAGTTTTATGCCGCGTTTGGCAGAATTCGATAACGTTTTAGTCATGCGCACGGTGTCCAAATTAGGACTGGCCGGCATTCGGCTCGGTTACATGGCAGCGCATCCTGCCTTGCTGGCGGAATTTGAAAAAGTGCGTCCACCTTACAACATCAATATCCTGACCCAAACCACGGCGGAATTTGCGTTGGAACATATTGCGGTATTCGATGCTCAGGCAGCGCAATTACGTGCTGAACGTGCGCATTTGTCGGCTGCATTGAGCGCTCTGCCAGGCTTAGAGGTTTTTCCGTCAGCCGCAAACTTTTTGCTCATCCGCCTACCCGATGCTGAGTTGATTCACGCGCGCCTGCTGGAACACCAGATTTTGATTAAAAACGTGAGCAAAATGCACGGTTTATTGCAGAATTGTGTGCGCGTCACGGTGAGTACAGCCGAAGAAAATGCATTATTCTTGCATGCATTAAAAACAATACTGGACACAACGCCAAATGCAATGCCCAGCGCAATGCCCAGCGCAATGCCCAGCGCAATCCCCAGCGCAATCCCTAATGCAATTGGCAATCTGTAAAATTTTGTACCAAAATGTAGGTAAAATGCTCGGTTTGTTGCAGCCTCCATCATCTTATTTATATTCGAACGTATCGCTATGTCCAATCAAAGAACGGCCACTGTCAGCCGCAATACTAACGAAACGCAAATCCGGGTTGCCATCAACCTCGATGGCACCGGCCAGCAAAAATTGCATACTGGTGTGCCTTTTCTGGATCACATGCTGGATCAAATTGCGCGTCATGGTTTGATTGATTTGGACATTAGCGCGCAAGGCGATTTGCACATCGATGCACATCATACGGTTGAAGATATTGGCATCACGCTGGGCCAGGCTTTTGCACTAGCGATGCAGGACAAAAAAGGTATCCGTCGCTACGGTCATGCTTATGTGCCACTGGATGAGGCTTTGTCACGCGTGGTGATTGATTTTTCAGGTCGCCCAGGATTGGAATTTCATGTGCCCTTCAAACGCAGCATGATCGGTGCTTTTGACGTGGATTTGGTGCATGAGTTTTTCCAAGGATTTGTTAACCATGCTCTAGTTTCCTTGCACATTGATAATTTGCGTGGGGAGAATGCCCATCATCAGTGCGAAACCGTCTTCAAAGCTTTTGGCCGCGCATTGCGCATGGCGATCGAGCTGGATCCACGTTCAGCTGGGATCGTCCCTTCGACTAAAGGCAGCTTGTAAGTTTATAAATTTGCAAGTTTGTAAATTATCACCTTGATTCACCATGAATAAAATTATTGTTATTGACTACGGCATGGGCAATTTGCGCTCTGTCGCACAAGCCTTGCGCTTTGTTGCGCCTGATGCGGAAGTCAAAATTTCTAATTCTGTTACCGATTTACAGAACGCCGATCGTCTGGTTTTACCCGGACAAGGCGCGATGCCTGACTGCATGCGCAGCTTGCGTGAATCTGGTTTGCAAGAAGCCTTGCTGACAGCAGTACAAACTAAACCCTTATTGGGCGTGTGTGTAGGCGAGCAAATGTTGTTTGACTGGAGCGAAGAAGGCGACACGCCTGGTTTAGGATTGTTGCCCGGTAAGGTAAGAAAATTCCAGCTCCATGACCAATTACAAGAAGATGGTAGTCGCTACAAGGTGCCGCAAATGGGCTGGAATCGGGTGCAACAAACCACATCGCATCCTTTATGGGATGGCATCGCCAACGATAGCTACTTTTATTTTGTACATAGCTATTACGCGGTACCCGATCATGTTGCTGATACGGCGGGGCAAACGCACTACGGTGCACCATTTACTTGCGCTGTGGCGAAAGATAATATTTTCGCGACGCAGTTTCATCCAGAAAAAAGTGCTGCTGCGGGTTTGCAGCTCTATAAGAATTTCACTCGCTGGAATCCATAAATCCGTCGATTGATACACACGCTGTTTTATTTTTATTTTTTATTAACTCGTTATTAACTTACTATTACGTTGTCAGCCATGCTGCTCATTCCTGCTATTGATTTGAAAGATGGTCACTGCGTTCGTTTGAAACAAGGTGATATGAACCAAGCGACGGTATTTTCCGAGAACCCTGCCGAAATGGCTTTGCACTGGTTAAAACAAGGTGCGCGCCGTTTGCATCTGGTGGATTTGAATGGTGCGTTTGCGGGCAAACCCCAAAATGAAACTGCTGTGCGTGCCATTCTAAAAGTCGTGCAGGATTTCGCAATCGAGAACGATATTCCAGAAATCCCAGTGCAACTAGGTGGTGGTATCCGCGATTTAGATACGATAGAGCGTTATTTGGATGATGGTCTTTCCTACATCATCATCGGCACAGCGGCGGTGAAGAATCCTGGCTTTTTACAAGATGCCTGCTGTGCTTTTCCCGGCCAGATCATTGTTGGTTTGGATGCCAAAGATGGCAAAGTCGCGACTGATGGCTGGAGCAAATTATCAGGCCATGATGTGATCGATTTAGCGCAAAAATTTGAAGGTTATGGCGTCGAATCCATCATCTATACCGACATCGGCCGTGATGGCATGATGGGCGGCATCAATTTGGAAGCGACGGTTAAACTGGCGCAATCAATCAAAATCCCTGTCATTGCCTCTGGTGGCGTGCATCAATTAAAAGATGTCGAAGCGCTGTGCGCGGTTCAAGACAATGGCATAGAGGGCGTGATTTGCGGGCGTTCGATTTATGAAGGCACTTTGGATTTGCAGTCGGCACAGTTAAGGGCTGATGCATTAACGGATGCTTAATAATCCTCAACAATCCTTAATAATTTAATAATTTTTTCAATATTTGTATGCTGGCAAAAAGAATCATTCCTTGTCTGGATGTAACAGCAGGGCGAGTCGTCAAAGGCGTGAATTTTTTCGCCCTGCGCGACGCTGGTGACCCCGTTGAAATCGCACGCCGTTATGACGAACAAGGGGCGGATGAAATCACGTTCCTCGACATCACCGCGTCCAGCGATGCGCGCGATTTGATTTTGCCGATTATTGAAGCGGTAGCCTCGCAAGTGTTTATTCCCTTGACCGTTGGCGGTGGTGTGCGCGTGGTGTCCGATGTTCGTCGCTTGCTCAATGCTGGCGCAGACAAAGTCAGCATTAACACGTCGGCTGTAGTGAATCCACAATTGGTATTTGACGCTGCACAAACCTACGGCTCCCAATGCATCGTAGTGGCGATTGATGCCAAAGAAACCGCACTCGGAAAATGGGAAGTCTTCACCCACGGTGGTCGCAATGCAACCGGATTAGATGCAGTCGCTTGGGCGCAAAAGATGGAAAAACTGGGCGCGGGAGAAATCCTCCTAACCAGCATGGATAGAGACGGCACCAAGATCGGTTTTAATCTGGAGTTAACCCGTGCGGTATCCGATGCGGTGGGTATTCCAGTCATTGCTTCTGGTGGTGTAGGCAGTTTGCAGGACTTAGTGGATGGTATAAAAATCGGCAAAGCAGATGCGGTGTTGGCAGCCAGTATTTTTCATTACGGCCAACATACGGTGCAAGAAGCGAAACAATTCATGGCCAAACAAGGCATTCCAATGAGGTTGGCATGAGTACGCAGTGGCGCAATAAAATCAAATGGGATGAGCATGGTTTAGTACCTGTCATCGCACAAGAAGTAGGCACCAATACCATATTAATGTTCGCTTGGATGAATAGAGATGCGCTGGCTAAAACGGTCGAACTGGGTGAAGCCGTGTACTGGAGCCGCTCGCGCAAAAAGTTGTGGCATAAGGGTGAAGAATCCGGCCATATTCAAAAAGTACGCGAAATCCGCCTCGATTGTGATGCCGACGTGTTGCTGTTAAAGATAGAACAGATCGGTGGTATTGCCTGCCACACTGGACGACATCATTGTTTTTTCCAAAAATTTGAAGGCAATGCGCACGATGGGGGATGGGAAACAGTCGATCCCGTCTTAAAAGATCCGGAACATATTTATAAATAAGATAAACATGAGTGACACGCTGAATCGCTTAGCCGCCATCATTGAAACGCGCAAGCTCGCCAACGGCGGCGACCCTGACAAATCCTATATCTCACGCTTGTTTGCCAAAGGCGACGATGCCATCCTCAAAAAGGTTGGCGAAGAAGCCACCGAAACCGTCATGGCCGCCAAAGATGCACGGCATAGTGGCGAGTCGTCTAAAGTGCTCTATGAATGTGCCGATTTATGGTTTCATTCCATGATCATGCTGGCGCAATTTGACTTGACGCCGCAAGATGTGTTGCAAGAATTGGCGCGGCGTGAAGGCATTTCAGGTCTGGAAGAAAAAGCTGCGCGCAAAGATGTATTGCGCGATGCCGAAGAGTCCAAAAATTAATTAAAAGGCACAAAATTGGAGCCGCCGTGGAAAACTGTATTTTCTGTAAAATTGCCGCCAAAAAGATCCCTTCGGATTCGGTATATGAGGACGAGCAAGTACTCGTTTTCAAAGACATTCGCCCCGCCGCACCAGTTCATTTGTTGATTATTCCCAAACAACATATTGCCAGCTTGTCCGGTTGTGACGATCGGCATGCAGAATTGCTGGGCAAGATGCTTACGCTAGTGCCCAAACTGGCACTACAGCACGGTTGTGGTTTGACGCTGGATGAAAATGGTTTGCCAGTCAAAGGCGGTTATAAAACCGTGATTAATACCGGCCCGGATGGTGGTCAGGAAGTCCATCATTTTCATATCCACTTGATAGGCGGCCCGCATCCATGGCGGGTGAACGTATCAAACTAATGTAAGGAGAACAATATGGGTAGCTTCAGTATTTGGCACTGGTTGATCGTATTAATCATCGTCATGTTGGTGTTTGGCACCAAAAAACTAGGCAATATTGGCACCGATCTTGGCAAAGCGGTCAAAGGCTTTAAAGATGGCCTCAAAGGGGAAGAGGAAAAACCTACTACGCCAACGCAAAACGATCAATCGCAACATATCGCCGATCAAACGCATACACGTTCCGGCCACAACACGATTGACGTCGAAGCCAAAGAAAAAAACACGACTGGGCATCAATAGGTTCCTATCAATATGGTTGATCTCGGCCTGACTAAACTTGCCTTAATTGGTGTCGTGGCACTCATCGTCATTGGCCCCGAAAGACTGCCCAAAGTCGCTCGCATGGCCGGCACCTTGTATGGTCGCGCGCAGCGTTATCTGGCGCAGGTAAAATCCGAAGTCAGTCAAGAGATGGCGCTAGAGGAATTGCGTCAAATCCAACAAAACATGCACGAGACGAGCGAATCGATCAAGCGCGATATTGCGGCTGCCACCATTGCTGTTAAGGATAGAGGTGTCAATCCTGACCTACCCCTAGCCTCCCCAATGGAATTAATGCAAGAACACTATGCCGAGCACCACGCTCGCAAGGTGCAAAATTTCCGTAGGAAAAAACTACACCGCAGCTCCGCCATCCCAGCCTGGTACAAACAACAGCAAGGCTACAAAACACATGTTATTTCTGCCGCCGCACGGGTAGCCAGATATCGTCCCGGCATAAAAACCACTTCTTCTTTTTTCCAATGACTAAGCAGCAAATCGGTGAAACAGACAAAATTGACAGAATTGATGGAAAAGAACACTTCATTTCCCATTTAATCGAATTACGCAACCGCTTGCTCAAGGCAACTCTGGGTGTGATATTGATGTGCGGCATTTTGCTATGCTGGCCTGGTCCAGCGAGGATTTACGACTTCTTAGCGCAACCCATGATCGCCTCCCTACCAGCAGGCGCAAAAATGATTGCAACTGGCGTTTTGGCACCATTTCTCGTCCCCATGAAGCTTACGCTGCTAGTCGCCTTCGTTCTGGCCTTGCCGTGGGTGCTGTACCAACTATGGGCCTTCATTGCGCCTGGCCTGTATTTGCATGAAAAGAAAATCGTCCTGCCCCTGGTGATTTCTTCCTCTCTATTGTTTATTGCAGGCATAGCCTTCAGCTATTTTTTCGTATTTGGTCGCGTATTCCAATTCATCAACGCCACCGCCCCCACCGCCATCACGGTGGCACCTGATATCGAAAACTACCTGGATTTCGTCATGACCATGTGCCTAGCATTCGGCACTGCCTTCGAAGTTCCTATCGTCGTCGTTTTGTTAGCTCGCATGGGTTTAGTCAGCATCTAACAACTAATATCCGCCCGCCGCTACATCATCGTCGCCGCCTTCATCATCGCCGCCATCGTTACCCCACCCGACATCATCAGCCAATTCGCGCTGGCGATACCGATGTGCTTGTTGTATGAACTGGGGTTGTGGGTGACGCCTATGTTTGTGGGTAAAGAAAAACGCGTGATGGAAGAATAAAAGCGTTGAACGGCTTTTAGATTGGAAAGCTGTCGCTGAGTTATGTCCAGAATTAACTGAAGAGGTAAAGGTTTGATGCAACAGCTTATTCTCTACACTAGCGAAGATGGCCGTCGGCTACCGAGTGCGTTCTGCTTTCGCCGCTGGGCAAAACCTGCTGCTGTATGCGGTGATGCAGCAGACGTCGTTCCCGCGGGAATGACGAGGGAATTTAGGCTTAATGGACAATCTCGGTTCAAATACCTAATCGACTTTATTAATGAGCTATTAGTATGATGAGCGATAAAGAAATAAGAGTAAAAGGCATGCAAATTCTGGCTCAATATTTAGGCGATATTGAAACGGAGCGCTTTGTAGCGCTTATCCAAAGAGAACCTTTTGACTATACCCAATGGCGGCAGACTATTGATACCGAAGAAAGTATCGAGGCCATTAGCAAAAAGGCGATGGTTTCGAGGAATAAGCCTGCTTGCTTGACTGTGATGGAATAAGATTAAAAACAACCTTGTGTCGATTCGTCAAAATACAGTGCGCCAATCTATAGCACTTCACGATTCCCAATTTAGGAATTATAATTCCCATTATGGGTGCAAATTCAATCGGATTAGCCGACGTTCTCTTTTCCAAAGTACAACAGCGGGTACTTGGGCTGTTATTCGTCAATACAGATCGAAGTTTTTACACGAACGAAATCATGCGCTTTGTTGATTCTGGGACTGGCGTCGTGCAACGTGAGTTGGAAAAGCTTGCGGCATCAGGATTGCTAACAGTCAAAAAAATAGGCAATCAAAAACACTATCAAGCCAATCGTGATGCACCGATATTTGAAGAGCTACGCAACATTATGCTCAAGACGGTTGGTTTGGCGGATATTCTGCGTCTAGCATTGTTGTCGTTTTCCGATAAAATCCAAGCCGCATTTATTTATGGTTCTATCGCCAAAGGTAGCGACACCGCGCACAGTGATATTGATGTACTCATTATTGGTAATGATTTGACATATACCGATGTGTACAGCGCACTGACAGCAAGTGAATCCCAACTCGGACGACCTGTACATCCTTCGATTTATTCTATGGACGAATTGCAGCGCAAATTAGCTGACGATAATGCCTTTGTGCTACGCGTGTTGGAGCAACCGAAAATTTTTCTGATAGGCTCTGAAAATGATCTCCCAAAATCTTGAAAATTTGGTGAAGACCGGCAGCCTGAAAGCGGAACCACCAAACCAAAATGAATTTAATGGACTACTGCGCTCCGCAAAAGCCAGGTTGACTGATGCCTGCAAAACAAGTCTTGCTATCGAAAGCCGCTTCGACTTGGCCTACAACGCATCCCATGCGCTAGCGTTAGCGGCCTTGCGTTGGCATGGGTATCGTTCAGACAGTCGCTACATCGTTTTTCAATGTTTGCAGCATACGCTAGAGGTAAAACCTGAAATCTGGCGTGTACTAGCACAATGCCATCAACGACGGAACATTGCCGAATACGAAGGTCATCTTGAAGTTGATGATCAGTTAGTTATCGAGCTGATTATGGCTACTGATTTATTGCAAAAGAAGCTTGAGTTGTTGGGGCCAATTACATCTGGTTAGGCAAGATTATTAATCTATTCCGATCAGGCAATTTGCTACACAGTTTGCAGAGAATTCAACCACAACCAGCGTTGCCCGAGAGTAATCGACCGAAAGCTGTTGGTTGCTAATGTGGAGCAAGCCATTTTGTCAGCGTTAACGCATGCAGAAGATTGCCTGCATACAATCGATCGTGTTGAGTATTTTGTCTGCGTAAATTGGTTAGATACCATACCAGCTAACAAAGCCCTGAACGAGGTTGATTTGTTTGAAAATCAGAATGTTATTTTTTTAATTAACAACACCAAAGTGGCATCACAAAGTTGAATGACTTAAGGCCTAATTGTCGAAAGTTTTACTTGAGGACAAAGCTGCTTAACGATGAAAGTTGGGTGTTATGCATGGGATACAATGCATCGGTTTTTTGTTTATGGAGGTGTCATTTTGGTTCAGCCGAAACTTGCACATTTTGAGAGGGCGGCACGCGAGATTGCGGCGCATGGTGACAATGATACTTTGCCATTTGACGTGGATACAAAATTCTGCGGTGATAAGGCGGCTGAACTTGCTGCGATTTCCTTTGGTTTCTACCAAAAGCTCCAAAAGGGGAAACTCGCGGACAACCATACCAGGATGGCGGCCATGCCAATATTCAGTGAGCGCCTATTGGCACCTTCAGGGCCAGCAGGCTTTCGAGTCGTAACTAAGATCCAGCTATTCTGGTGCGTATATATAAACGGTCTAACGATTGCTATCGCGGAAGCGCTTGAGGCTCAGCGTTCACCAACAGCTCATTCATATCGATTCTTGGCAAACGGTGGCGATCAGTTATTTGATCCAGATAAAACTTGGCGCAAATTCAAACAAGTAACGATGGAGGCGGCCCTCGCAGCTGGTCCAGATGCTGTAATTGTGCAGACAGATATATCCAGTTTTTACGAACACATTTCGCATCACCACATCGAGAACTTCATTACCGATCTAGGAGGTGACGGGAGGGTTGTAGCTAAACAAATAAATGCCATCTTAAGTAAATTTAGTGCAGGCAGGTCGTTCGGGCTTCCGGTCGGTGGGCAAGGGTCGCGTGTGTTGGCCGAGCTATTCTTGTTTTACTCAGATAATAGTTTGTCGGCAGCCGGAATAACGTGGCACAGGTATGTTGACGACTATGTACTCATCTCTTCGAGCAATGCTGAAGCTTACAAAGCATTGGGCATTCTTTCCCAAACGCTTTTCAACTGGGGGCTAACTCTCAATAAGTCTAAGACCGTCTTACTTTCGACGAAGCATTACATCGATTATGTCACTGCGCAGCTTGGCGGAGATGATTCTGAGGCCGCGAAGCTTAGGTCGATTGATCTAAAATTTGATCCATATTCTGATACGCCGGATGAGGATTATGAATCATTGCGCGAGACGGTTGAGACGTTGGAGGTTCGTCGCTTGCTGAATCGAGAATTAGAAAAATCTATTCCTGACGCGTTTCTTGTTGTTCAAATTGGACGGACATTGCGCCTGCACGCACCTGCGGAAGCCGTTGAACTTGTTGCAATGTTATTGCACGCTCCCAATCTACATGCGTTTAGGTCATCTTGGTCAACAATAATGCGTGGGATCGCCCACCTTCGAGCTGATGCAGAATATGCACTGATTCATTCCACTATGGACAGCCTTTTAGACCAGATCCCGCGTAACTCGAATCACCTACTCCAAGTCGACACAAGTCTCCTACATTACTTGCGATGCTTACGTTTCACGGCTACGTCAACTCGCATTCCTTATCTCGCAGAAGTATTCAACACTACGAGGTCGGAGACGATCAAACGAGCATGCATCGATTGTTGGCGCCACTGGAAAGATCGTAACGAGTTTACCAACTTGCGAAATCGATGGGAAACTATTCCTCCAGATAGTCAGCGACTTATATGGCTCTTCTCATATCATCAGGGTGACCAAGGAAGTGGAATGCGACGGCAGCTAAAAGGAGCGGCTCAGCAGTCATGGAATCTTGGCCTAGAAGTAATTTCAGGGCATGAGGTAGCTCACCG
>CAZMPS010000026.1:0-13218 GCA_964568305.1 uncultured Burkholderiaceae bacterium | reverse complement strand
TCCTGGCGATGTACAAAGTAACGCCATCCGCGCACCACAATGGGAAATCATGGAATTTGGTGGCCCGAAAAATCAAAATACTGATGAGCAAACCAATCATCTTATGCAGGCTGATCCTTTCCCACCAGGGCCACCACCTGCAATACTGGTACCGGCACCAACATCGCCAGACAAAAAATAATTTCAACAACGCTGTGTAATTCATTCAATACTCAATCCTCACTATTTTCCCCATGGCAGTCTTCACCCCAATCACTATGGATACGCTGGATCAGTGGCTGAGCCAGTTTTCTCTCGGAAAACCGATCGCCATCAAAGGCATCGCATCCGGCATCGAAAACAGTAATTTTTTCATTACTACCGAAGCAGGAGAATTTGTTCTCACGATTTTTGAAACACTGCGTTTTGATCAATTACCGTTTTACCTAAATCTGATGCGCCATTTGGCAGACCGCAATGTGCTGGTGCCAGCACCAATTGCCAATAAGCAAGGGGAAATTCTTGGCACATTGCATAACAAACCCGCCACTATCGTCAGCAAATTGGAAGGCAGCAGTGAGATGGCACCACAAGCCGTACATTGCGCCGCTGTCGGCAACATGCTGGCACGTATGCACGTGGCAGCGCAGGACTTTCCCCTACAACAACCCAATTTGCGTGGTTTGGACTGGTGGCGTGCTACTACGCCGATTGTGCTACCTTATTTATCGCTTGAGAATCAACAATTGCTGACTACAGAGATGAAGTTCCAAGAATCCATCGCAGCATCAGCAAATTACGCCGCCTTACCACGCGGCCCCATTCATGCCGACTTATTCCGCAACAACGTCATGTTTGCGGGCACCAAATTGACGGGCTTTTTTGATTTCTATTTTGCGGGTTGCGATACCTGGCTGTTTGATTTAGCGGTCACTGTCAATGATTGGTGCGTTGATTTAACGACTGGTGTCTTAGATCATGAACGTACCCGTGCGTTGATTGATGCTTATCATGCCAACCGACCATTGACGGCAGCTGAACAAGCAAGTTGGTCAGCCATGTTACGCGCAGCAGCGTTGCGCTTCTGGTTATCCCGTTTATACGATTTCCATTTACCACGCTCAGCCGAAATGCTCACACCACACGATCCAAGCCATTTTGAGCGCATTTTGCGACAGCGCATTGAACAGGCCGTGGCACTTACCCTCATATAAGATATAAAGAACACAAAAACACATATCAATCATGCAAAACTTACCTGCAAAAACTGGCTGGATATGGGTAAAAGAAGGCTGGGCACTATTCCAAAAACAACCAACAGAACTTTCTATATTGTTCATGAGCTATCTACTGATTTTGCTTATCATCAGTAGCATTCCGGTAGTGAGTCAATGCTTGTCATTTATTTTGATGCCGACTCTGTCAATTGCTTTTCTGCAGGCATGCGTGCACATTGAACAGGGAACCCGTGTTCGCCCTAATTTGCTACTCACCGGAATACGTTCCCCCGCTTTCAAGACATTAATAAAACTGGGGATTTTATATTTTCTGGCCATCACACTGGTCATCGCCGCATCCAGCTTGGTTGACGGTGGTACGTTCTGGAAAATCATGAGTGGGCAACAAGCAGTCGATCCAAAAACTGTCAATGATTCCAATATGTCACTGGCTGTTTTGTTTTCTGGCGTACTGTACATCCCAGTCGCTATGGCATTCTGGTACGCCGCACCTTTGGTTTTTTGGCACAACATGGGCGTCAGAAAAGCGTTTTTTTATAGCTTTTTTAGCGTCTCTCGTGCTGGTAGAGCATTTGTGGTCT
The DNA here is from genome assembly GCA_964568305.1 of uncultured Burkholderiaceae bacterium. Classification (GTDB taxonomy): domain Bacteria; phylum Pseudomonadota; class Gammaproteobacteria; order Burkholderiales; family Burkholderiaceae_D; genus JAGKXB01. The sequence continues at coordinate 11,420 of CAZMPS010000026.1, read as the reverse complement.
ACGTTTTGGCATGGGCCATGATAGGTGTGGTGTTACCTGCCATCGTCAGCAGCATCGTTGTCGCCTTACTGGGTAAAAATATTGCTGTCATCATGATCATGATGCCGCTGTCCATCCTCGTCACCGTCATCATGTATTGTTCCTTTTATGCAACTTACACCAGCATATTCGGCAAAACAACGACGCAAAATTTAATCGAACAATTCTAAAAATCCACGCGCTGCGGCTTGCGGATTCTCTGCCATATAAACGCTACTAATAGCAGCCACCATATCCGCCCCACCCGCCACCAATGGCGCCGCATTTTGCTGCGTCATGCCGCCGATCACTACACTAGGTAATGGAATATCGATTTTGGCTTGGACGATGATGTCGGGTGGAGTGGTGACAGGATATTTTTTCACTCGAGAAGGGTAAAAACCACCGAAGGCAATGTAACTCGCACCAGCCTGATAAGCTTGGTGTGCTAGTTGCATACTCCCGTAACAAGATGCGCCGATGATTTTTGTCGCCCCCAACTGGGCGCGTAGATTGGCTACAGTTTCATCCGTTCCACCTACGTGAATGCCGTCGGCATCCAGTGCCAAACATAAATCAACATGATCGTTGATAATGAACTGGCGTTGATAACGACGACATAAACGCAATAAACGTTCTGCCTGCTCTTGACGCAAATCGGGACTGGCTGTTTTGTGACGATATTGCACCAGAGCTGCGCCACCTAGCAACGCTTGTTCCGTCACATCAACCAACTTTTGCGTGTCATCCCAATCGGGAGTAACGATATATAAGCCCTTCATTGGAATCCTTCAGAAAATATGGTTGAACGGTTGGGTATAGCCTGCCCATCGGCAATCATGAAAGCGCTGTTCAACGCTTGCTGACAATATGCTTGCGCTGACTGCATAGCTGCTTCCATCGTATAACCCTGCGCCAATAAAGCAGCGATTGCGGATGCCAAGGTGCAACCGCTGCCATGAAAAGTCCCTGGCAACCGCGACCAGCGCCAGCTACGCGTCATTCCATTTTGGTTAAACCAGTGATTTTCCACCCCGGCACCACTGCCATGACCACCTTTGATTAATACATTCTGGCAGCCTTGATCCAACAAGGATTGCGCTTGTTTTTCTAATGGAAGATTGTTGCCACACAAAGCCATCGCTTCTGGCAAATTGGGCGTGATCACGGTCGCTAATGGCAACAGTGGCGTTAATACCTGAATGGCATTTTCTAACGCCAAAGCATCGCCATGACCGCTAGCTAGAACGGGATCTAAGATCACCGGCACATCACCCTGCTTTGCTCTCAGCTGACCGATACAATCAGCAATGACTTCTGCATTAGCAAGCGTACCAACGATGCCGATTTTGATAGCAGCGATCTGTGTTTTATCCATCAACACTTGCGCTTGCTGCTGCAAAATGAGCGGCGAGACTGGATGTAATCCAAATACCCGATCATTATCCTGCACCGTCAACACCGTCACCAACGGCAAAGGATGACTGCCCAATGCCATAATCGCTTGAATATCTGCTTGCAAACCCGCGCCACCGCTGGGATCAAGACCAGAAAATACCAATACGCAAGAGCGTGTTTGCATAAAAACTATACGATCCGCCCCGCCATTGGCGAGGATGGTGCAGCAGAAAAACGCTTGGGCATACGCCCCGCCAAAAACGCCGCACGCCCAGCCTGTACAGCTAAACGCATTGCATACGCCATACGCACGGGATCCTGCGCACCAGCGATGGCAGTATTCATCAATACGCCATCACACCCCAACTCCATCGCAATTGCCGCATCGGATGCTGTACCAACGCCCGCATCAACCAATACCGGCACTTTGGCTTGTTCAATGATGAGCGACAAATTCCAAGGATTAAGGATGCCCATGCCAGAACCAATCAAGGAAGCCAGTGGCATAACGGCGACGCAACCAATTTGCTCCAATAATTTGGCCTGAATCGGATCATCGCTGCAATACACCATGACGTCGAAACCATCTTTAACCAGCATTTCTGCTGCTTTCAGAGTTTCTGGCATGTTGGGGAACAAAGTCTTTTCATCGCCCAATACTTCCAATTTAACCAGCTTGTGGCCTTGCAATAATTCCCGTCCCAATTGCAAGGTATACACCGCATCTTGCGCGGTATAACAACCAGCCGAATTGGGCAAAATGGTATAGCGCGATGGCGGGACCACATCCAACAAACTGGGCGTATTCGGATCCTGGCCGATATTCACCCGCCGTATCGCTACAGTGATGATGTCTGCGCCAGATGCTTCTGTTGCTGCCCGTGTTTGCTCCAAATCGCGATATTTACCACTGCCCACCAATAAGCGGGAAGCATAGGTTTTACCTGCGATGGTTAAGTCATTTTTATCGTTTATATCATTTACGTCCTGCATCAACCACCTCCAATTGCACGCACAATGTCAACCACATCTTGCGGCTGCAACATGCAATCTTGCCATTGCTGACGTGGCACCACTGTGCGATTCACCGCCGCCGCCATCGCTTGATTTGGCAACTCAAGGGAAGTGATCAAATCCAGTAAAGACGATGAAATGGCAACGTCATGTGGTACGCCATTTAATGTAATTGCTATTGTTGTCATTGTTTTTATTGCTTGCGATAAATTTCCGCCCCATTTTTAACAAATTCCACCGCCTTCACCTCCATCCCTTGCTTCAAAGCCTGAATTTCGGTAATCCCTTGCTTAGCAGCATAGTCACGCACTTCCTGCGTGATTTTCATAGAGCAAAAATGTGGTCCACACATGGAGCAAAAATGCGCGACTTTGGCAGAATCTTTAGGCAAGGTTTCATCGTGAAATTCTCTTGCTTTGTCAGGATCCAAACCTAAATTGAACTGATCTTCCCAGCGGAATTCAAAACGCGCTTTGGATAAGGCGTTGTCACGGATTTGCGCACCAGGATGGCCTTTTGCCAAATCCGCCGCATGGGCGGCAATTTTGTAAGTGATGATGCCATCCTTGACGTCGACCTTATTCGGCAAACCCAGATGCTCTTTCGGCGTGACGTAACACAACATCGCCGTGCCATACCAACCGATCATCGCTGCACCGATGCCAGAAGTAATGTGATCGTAACCAGGAGCGATGTCGGTCGTCAGCGGCCCCAGGGTATAAAACGGTGCTTCACTGCATTGCTCCAGCTGCAAGTCCATGTTTTCCTTGATCAAATGCATAGGCACGTGACCTGGGCCTTCTATCATGACTTGGACGTCATGCTTCCACGCAATTTGGGTCAATTCGCCTAAGGTCTTCAACTCACTCAATTGCGCTTCATCATTGGCGTCGTAAATCGACCCTGGGCGCAAACCATCGCCCAAAGAAAATGACACATCGTAAGCCTTCATGATGGCGCAAATTTCTTCAAAATGTGTATACAAAAAGGATTCCTGATGATGCGCCAAACACCATTTCGCCATGATCGAACCACCGCGCGAGACGATGCCAGTCAAACGTTTAGCCGTCATTGGCACGTAACGCAGCAAGACCCCCGCATGAATGGTGAAGTAATCCACGCCCTGCTCAGCTTGCTCAATCAGGGTATCTCTGAAAATCTCCCAGGTTAAATCTTCTGCCTTGCCATTGACCTTTTCCAAAGCTTGATAAATCGGCACCGTGCCGATCGGTACAGGCGAGTTACGGATAATCCATTCACGCGTTTCATGGATATGTTTACCAGTCGATAAATCCATCACATTGTCGCCACCCCAACGGATCGCCCAAGTCATCTTTTCGACTTCTTCACCGATGCTGGAAGTGACCGCTGAATTGCCAATATTGGCATTGATTTTGACCAGAAAATTGCGCCCGATAATCATCGGTTCGATTTCAGGATGGTTGATATTGGCGGGGATAATGGCGCGTCCACAAGCAATTTCCTGGCGAACAAATTCAGGCGTGATTTCAGCAGGAATCGCGGCACCAAAAGATTGGCCCGGATGTTGACGCCCCATCAAATCCGCCATTTTACTGCCCAAGGGACCAGCTGCTTGCAATTCCTTCAAATATTCAGCCCGACGCATGTTTTCACGAATCGCGACAAATTCCATTTCCGGTGTGATGATGCCTTGGCGCGCATAATGCATTTGCGTCACATTACCACCGGCCTTGGCACGACGCGGCAAACGATGCAAGTTGAAGCGCAATTGCGCCAAGGTTGGGTCGTTTAAACGCTCAACGCCATATTGTGAGGTTGGACCAGACAATTCTTCCGTATCGTTTCGCTCCAATATCCATGGCAAACGCGGCGTCGGCAAGCCGGAACGGATATCGATTTTCACGTTTGGATCGGTATACGGACCGGACGTGTCATAAACATAAATCGGTGGATTTTTTTCTACTCCGCCCGCGCTAAACGAAGCAGGCGTATCGGATTGGCTGATTTCGCGCATCGGCACTTGAATGTCTGGACGACTACCTTGCACATAAATCTTGCGCGAATTAGGCAGCGGCGCAATAGCAGCGGCATCCACGGTGGCAGTAGCAGACAAAAACTTAGGATTGGCGTTCATGGCACTCCTTGCATGTAATTAAAATCCAGCAAAGGAGCAAAGAGCAAGGCGCGGCGCCAACCATCTCTACGGCTTCCCTACGCTGGCATTATCCAGATCAGGTAAAGGGTATTTCTCACCCGGCTGCAAGATTGGAATATTCCAACAACCAGGACCCCTAGCATTGCGACGCTATGGAGAAAAGTAAGCACCACGCGCCGGGCGATATTATAACCTGCTTAAATTGATAGGCTGCTTGGATATCCACTCTCAACCGATCAAAAAATAAATCCTATACACATAAAATTTTGCCCATCTCATACAACATTTGGATTACATTAAAGGTAAAGGCAGCGTACGCTACATCGGCATGTAGTATGTAAATAGCGTTGACTTCATCAAATTTCAAAATAAAAGGAAAAATCATGAAAAACATACTCGTCACCATTTTCACTTTAATGATCAGTGGTCATATTTTGGCCGCTGGAATTGAAGCCTGTCCTACAAACAAAGTGGATAAATGCGCAAATGTAAAAACACAAGATGCCTGCAATACCAGTTACAACATCAATAAAAATAGTACTGCGTTAGCTCAAGTACCTGGCAAGACTTTTAACTGCATTTGGAATCGCGGCAGTTGCACAGAAAAACATGCGTGTGAAATTAAGTAATGCAACGGATTGAGTCCGCAAAGAGCCTGTAAATTAATTTGCAAACTTACATCAACTTATTTTGTTTCGGTAAACAACTCACGTCCAATTAACATACGACGTATTTCACTCGTACCGGCGCCAATTTCATACAATTTGGCGTCACGCCACAAACGACCGGCGGGATAATCGTTGGTATAGCCGTTACCTCCTAATACCTGAATAGTTTCACCCGCCATCCACGTTGCTTTTTCAGCCACATACAGAATCGCACCCGCCGCATCTTTGCGTAACATACGCACTGCTTGTGGCGTTTTGGCACGATCACAAGCCTGACCAACGGCATACACATAGGCCTTGCAGGCCATCATGGTGGAATACATGTCGGCTATCTTACCTTGCATTAATTGGAATTCGCCAATGGCCTGATTGAATTGTTTGCGCTCATGGATATAAGGCAACACCACATCCATGCAAGCTTGCATGATGCCTAATGGACCACCTGCCAACACTGCACGCTCCAAATCCAAACCAGACATCAAGACTTCAACACCTGAACCTACGCTACCCAGCACGTTTTCGATCGGAACCTCGCAATCCTGAAACACCAACTCACCCGTATGCGAGCCACGCATGCCCAGTTTATCCAACTTTTGCGCCACACGAAAACCCTTGAAATTCTTTTCAACCAAAAAGGCAGTGATCCCGCGTGCACCAGCTGCTGAATCATTTTTCGCATACACCACTAGCACATCAGCATCCGGACCATTGGTAATCCACATTTTGCTGCCATTCAAAACCCAACAATCGCCTTTCAGATCAGCACGTAACTTCATACTCACCACGTCCGAACCGGCATTCGACTCTGACATCGCCAGCGCACCAATATATTCACCGCTGATTAATTTGGGCAAATATTGCTTTTTTTGCTGTTCGGAGCCATTACGCTTGATTTGATTGACACACAAATTAGAATGCGCACCATAAGACAACCCTACCGCAGCGCTGGCACGCGAAATTTCCTCCATCGCCACAATATGTGCCAAATAGCCCATATCCATACCGCCATACTCTTCACCGACCGTCAGCCCCAACACACCCAAATCACCCAACTTGCGCCATAAATCCATGGGAAATTGATCGCTACGATCAATCGCAGCTGCACGTGGGCTGATTTCACTCTGCGCAACCTGTTGAATTGCCGTGCGCAAAGCAACGATGTCTTCATCATGTCCAAAATCTAAACTTGGAAAATGCAATGAATGCGACATATGCCCTCCTTTTTCATTCAGTAAATTTCATTAAACCGAAATTGTCCATTAGCCTAAATTCCCTCGTCACCACTGCGAGAACGATGGTAATACGAAAAAACTAAAACCGTCGTCCCCGAGTGTTTTAATCGGGGATCCAGTGTCTTTGAGCTACAAACAAAGAAAGACGCTGGATTCCCGCCTAAACCCGCGGGAACGACGGAAGCGAACAATCTCGGTGATGATATTAATATTGCAATTCTCTGCATCCAAAAAGTTGCATCTCAAGAAATTCATTGTGCGGTAACCAGTCTTTTATAGTTGGGCGATGAGCAACATTGATATTATAGTTTTCAATGTTTTAATAATTTTGTGATAATTTTTTGATCATTCTTTAAGTATTGGGGCGTTAAATGTTCAGAATATCCGCTTGTTCTACCTTTCCCCTTGCCAGAACTATTTTTACAAACACAGCTCACCCCATCAATCGAGGATTCAAGTCAGCTCCTCCTAACAATCTTGGATTAGCTAAGCCACATTCTGAAAAATATTCGAGCTATAGTTTTGGCTTATTTTCCTCTTTGTTTACGTTATCAGCACTGTCATTCTTGACGGCCAATTTTGCGGCCAATAGACAAACAAAGCAGAGCCCGAATCTGAATCCATTATTAAGCAGTGTATTGCCATCCAATATTTCAGCGGACAATGTAATAAGTACCCTATCTGATGGACATTATTGGCGTAGAAACGACGTTGGCCCAGTTTATTATCCAACAACGACTGACAACACATGCAAGTCCCCTCGGCCCATCCATTTGCAATCAGGTACCTGTCAAGACCCTGCATCGGTTTCGGCTGCTTATATTGGGGGATTGCGGTCGCTGATTAACGCTTGTATGTCATTATCAGAAAACCCAGATAAGTCGGTGGTTTATATCTGTGATGGAGAAAGAAAAATTGCTGATAATGCAGGACTACAGTTGCATCCGCATCCTACGCAATACACTGACTATACCGTGATGGCATGGATGGAAGCATTGTGTCGTTCCAATGGATTGTTGCCGCCAGAAAATCCCAGCAAAATGAATTACAGCAGTCTGCATTTTCGTTTGGAGTCATTGGAAGATACTCTGACATTGGCAAAATTCGGTCTACATATGTTGGTAAGAAATTGTTCTCCCAGTACCAAAGACAATATCTCTAATGACGATAGGCGTTTGGTGCAAGAAATTAAGAGTTCTATCGCCACATTAAAAAAACTGGATGCCGTGATTTTTGAAACAACAGGAAAACATATTATTTCCCAGCGTGGTCGATATTATTGGTCGGACAATAAAGAAGATTTGGCGGTGAAGAAACGACTCTGGAACAATCTTGGCATAGGTGCAGAGTTTGTTGACGAGGCAACGTTAGTGCAACATACATTGATTAAACCAGGATCGGGATTGATTGGTTTGTACTTGCCAGAAGATGGGGAAGTCAGCCCTCATATGGCAGCTATCGTGATTGAGTTCCTTGAAAAAAAATATCCTAAAACATTTACTTATATTCCCGCAAAAGTAACTGCTATTCGATCAGATATGGCAGATACGATAAATACAACAAAAGGGACGTCTAAAGTATCGTACACAAATGCCGCTGGTGTGCCCGGGAGTGTGATTGCTGAAAGAGCCGTTCTTTCTTCTGGCCATGATCAAGTGATGGTGGAAGGAAAACAATTGTATCAATCCATTCCCATTGCCGCGGTATCAGCCAATTTCACTTGTACTGTGCCGCGTGACGTATTGATGGAAAAAATTCCTGAAAGCGTCAGTCTGAGTCAATTTATTGCAAATGGTGGATTATTGCCCAGTGCTGATTTATATAATTTGCATGTCAAGGTCTTGCCAGAATATACAGAAAATGAAGATGGAAGCATCACTTTATTTGTCCGTGTGACTGAGGGTGGCAATGTAGGACGATGGACTGCTGATTTACATGATCTGGAAAATATACTTTACAAATTGACAGAAAAATTTTCTGGAAAATGGACGTTGCAAACATTAGGTTCCTGTGCGAGACAAGGTGGCGTGTCCAATGCTGGCAGCGTTCATTCCTATGGTGGTGTCAAAATTGTGGCGGACCAAGCAGGGGTTGGGATTAGTTTGTCAGGGACGCGTGTCTAGTGCAGTACGCATCTACGCAAGTAGTGAGTGCAGTTAAAAAATCAGGCCCAGCTTGAGGTTCATTGGCAGGGAGTTGAACTGCCATAAATGCAAAAATATCATTTACGCTGCACCGCACAAAATTTACTTGACGTAGCAAGAAAAACGAATAGAATACCAATTATTGCGGTGCAGCATTTTCGTTTCAGATTACTTGTTCTTGCACCCTTCGACATACTTTACCACCCTAAACAAGGAGCTTTTGCCATGTTTTCATTTCAAGAACAATTTTCTGCCGCAACTAAAGCACACATTGAAGCTCAAATCGAGATGATGAATACGTTAACGAACAAAACGTTAGAAAACATCGAGAAAGTTATTCAGCTAAATGTAACGGCAGCAAAAACATCATTGGAAGAATCCAACGCCGCCATCAAACAATTGGTTGCAGCAAAAGATGCGCAAGAATTTTTCTCTCTGGCCACTGCACAAGCACAGCCCAACACAGAAAAAACACTGGCTTATGGCCGCAATCTGGCAAGCATCGCATCCAGTGCACAAGCGGAAATTTCAAAGATTGCTGAAGCACAAATCAATCAAACCAGCAATCAAGTCCTGGCATTGGTTGACGAAATCAGCAAAAATGCACCAGCAGGTTCTGAAAATACCATCGCGATCATCAAATCTAGCGTCGGCAATGCCAGCGCCGGTTACGCACAATTGACCAAAACAAGCAAACAAGCAGCAGAAACTTTGGAAAGTAATTTCTCGCAAGTTGTGAATCAATTTTCACAAGCAACAGAAAAAACCACTCAACGCGCTAGCAAAAAATCTTAATGTTGCGTTTTGTTTTTATCGATCTTGATTGGATTGATTGGGCTTGATTTAAACGTATTTGGCCTTATCTGATGAAGATGGATGGAGATAGATAGAGATGGTTCCAGATCAACTCCCCTTACGGACCGTACGCGGTCCGTTTTTTTATGCATATTAATTCACCCTTATTCACTCTTATTCAAGGAACATGATCATGAATGAAGTTGTCATTGTTGCGGCAAAACGGACGGCAGTCGGCAAATTTGGTGGCGCTTTGGCAAAAATAGCGGCTGCCGATTTGGGTGCGCATGTGATCAAAGGCTTGCTGGCGCAAACTGGCATACAAGGGGAATTAGTCAATGAAGTCATTCTGGGACAAGTATTGACCGCCGGTTGCGGCCAAAATCCAGCGCGTCAAGCTGCTATCCATGCAGAATTACCCGTCGCCGTACCCGCATTTACGGTAGGAAAAGTATGCGGCAGTGGCTTGAAAGCCGTACAACTCGCGACCCAAGCCATCAAATGCGGCGATGCCGATATCGTGATCGCTGGCGGACAAGAAAACATGAGCGCCTCGCCACACCTGCTCAACAACTCACGTGATGGTTTCCGCATGGGTGATACCAAACTGGTAGACAGCATGATCGTGGATGGTTTGTGGGATGTGTACAACCAATATCACATGGGCGTGACGGCTGAAAACATCGCCAAAAAATACAATATTTCGCGCCAACAACAGGACGAATTTGCCATGGCATCGCAAAACAAGGCCGAAGCGGCGCAAAAAGCGGGCAAATTCAAAGACGAAATTTTGCCACTAGAAATCCCGCAGAAAAAAGGCAGCATCATCTTTGACAATGATGAATACATCAAACATGGCGTCACGCTTGAATCCTTATCCGGCTTGCGTCCAGCATTCGCCAAAGATGGATCGGTGACAGCAGGTAATGCCTCTGGCTTGAACGATGGCGCCGCCGCCGTCATGTTGATGTCAGCGCAAAAAGCAAAAGAATTAGGATTAACGCCATTGGCGAAAATCAAAGCCTATGCCTCAACCGGCATTGATCCCACCATCATGGGCATGGGCCCTGTTTCCTCCGCGCAAGCATGTTTGAAAAAAGCTGGTTGGACGCATCAGGATTTGGATTTGATGGAAATCAACGAAGCCTTCGCCGCACAATCCATAGGCGTGCATCAAGAAATGGGATGGGATACCAGCAAAATCAACGTCAATGGCGGCGCAATCGCGATTGGACATCCGATTGGGGCTTCAGGTTGCCGTATTTTAGTAACGTTGTTACATGAAATGACTAGACGCGATGCCAAGCGTGGCCTGGCCAGTTTATGCATAGGCGGCGGCATGGGCGTTGCGTTGGCGCTTGAGCGGTAAAAAACTCTGTAAGCGATAAAAATTTACCGTCGTTCCCGCAGGTTTAGGCGGGAGCGACGATTGATAATGTGATTGGCACTCGTTACTTCTCACCCCAAGGCGCAATCCTAGGCAACATCATCATCCCCGGCAGCGCCAGTGCAAAACAAATCAAAAAGAAAACAAACCACCCGGTTTGATCGACGATATAACCAACCGAGGCATTCACAAACGTGCGTGGCACGGCGGACAAACTAGTGAATAAGGCCAATTGCGTCGCGCTGTAACGCGCATCGGTCGTTTTCGCAATATAGGCCACAAACGCCGCCGTCCCCAAACCCACGCCAAACGCTTCAAAACCGATCACACCTGCCAGCAACCATTGATTGGCCCCCACTTTTGCCAACCAAGCAAAACCCAATATCGCCACGGCCTGGATGACGCCAAAAATCCACAACCCACGATTAATCCCCAACTTAACCATCCACACGCCACCGACAATGCCGCCGGCAATGCTGGCCCAAAATCCCGTGGTTTTGGCAATCACGCCAATTTGCGTCATGGAAAATCCCAGATCGAGATAAAACTTGGTCGCCAGGGCGGTCGCCATGCTATCGCCTAATTTATATAAAAATATAAAACTCAACACCCACAACGCCCCTTGCC
>CAZMPS010000025.1:0-13290 GCA_964568305.1 uncultured Burkholderiaceae bacterium | reverse complement strand
GACAAGCACCGTAGCCCGTTGGTGATAGCTTGCGTCAACGATTACGTATCAGGCAAACGCGCGCCGCTGTCGCTGCTGCACACCCATCCGGCAGTGTTTGGCATCAATGAAAATAATGGAATCAATAATGCGTAAAAAGAAAGTCGTAATCGGCATGTCGGGCGGCGTGGATTCTTCCGTCGCGGCATGGTTGCTCAAGGAACAAGGCTATGAAGTGATCGGTCTTTTCATGAAAAACTGGGAAGACGATGATGATTCGGAATACTGCTCATCCAGACAAGACTGGATTGATGCTGCCAGCGTCGCCGACGTACTCGACATCGACATTGAAGCCGTCAACTTTGCAGCCGAATACAAAGACCGCGTTTTCGCCGAATTTTTGCGCGAATATCAAGCTGGTCGTACGCCTAATCCTGATGTCTTGTGCAATGCCGAAATCAAATTCAAGGCATTCCTTGATCACGCCATGACGCTAGGTGCAGATTTGATTGCAACCGGGCACTATGCGCGCGTGCGCGAAAACGATGGCCAGTTCCAGTTATTAAAAGCCATGGATGCGAGCAAAGATCAAAGCTATTTCTTGCACCGTCTAAACCAGGCGCAATTGTCAAAAACGCTGTTTCCATTAGGCGAAATTGAAAAAACCAGCGTGCGCAAAATAGCCGAACAATTGCATTTATCGAATGCACAGAAGAAGGATTCAACCGGTATTTGCTTTATCGGCGAACGCCCTTTCCGTGAATTTCTGCAAGGTTACTTATCGCATCAACCTGGTCCTATCAAAACTGTAGACGACAAAGTGGTGGGGGAACATATCGGTTTGAGTTTCTACACCCTGGGTCAACGCAAAGGTATAGGCATAGGCGGCATCCAAGCCTATCAAAACGCAGATGGCAACAGCCAGGCATGGTATGTGGCGAGAAAAGACCTGGTCAACAATACCTTGTACATCGTCCAAGGGCATGATCATCCCTGGCTATTATCCCCATCCTTGCAAGCGAGCCAACTGAGCTGGATCGCAGGAAGCGCACCAACAACAGCGGCATTGTCGGCCAAAACTCGTTATCGGCAAACCGATGTTGAATGCACTTATCAAGCGATTGATAGCGAGAACATTGCGTTGGAATTTTCCACTCCACAATGGGCCGTCACGCCAGGACAATCGGCGGTGCTTTACGATGGGGATGTGTGCTTGGGTGGGGGAATTATCTGCGCCACCCCGCCATTACCGTAGGGATAATTTTTACAGCTCTGAACCAACTTTCGGCCTCGCTTCTTCACGACGGTTATAACCTGCCACCATATCAAAACGAAATAGACGGCACTCCAAAGCACCATTAAAAAATGGCGTTTTGCGCGCTTCTTTTAAACGCAACAAACGTGGCAACCCCAAATCTGCGCTAAACAAAAACACGCGCCAATTGGCAAAACGCTGCTTGAGCGTGGTGCCAAATGCGCCATAAAACAGACGTGGCATTTCGTCTTCTTCTACAGCGCTATCGCCACGCACGCCTATCCGTTCACCATACGGTGGATTGGTCAACATAATGCCCGGCACATCGCTGGGCGGTTTGATTTCCTGCGCTTCAATTTGCTTCAATGGCACCTCAAATGTGATACCTGCCCGTTGCAAATTATGGCGCGTCATACTCACCATATCGCCTGAAATATCACTACCAAAAATAGTTGGCGAGGAAAGCGTAGCAAGATCAACCGGTGGTTTGACGCTACTATTTTTGATTGTCTGCCACTCTGCAGATTGAAAGTTTTTAAACTTTTCAAATGCAAAATTACGCTTTGAACCAGCAGGAATCCCCGCCAGCATTTGTGCCGCTTCAGCCAAAATCGTGCCAGAGCCGCACATAGGATCAAACAACACCATGCCAGGCTTCCAGCCGGACACGCGCAACAAACCTGCGGCCAAGTTTTCACGCAATGGCGCATCACCGGTTTCCTCACGCCAGCCGCGCTTGAACAATGCTTCGCCGGACGTATCCAAATACAAAGTAAAGGTATGTGCATCCAGAAAACCCACAATCCGCATATCAGGTGTCCTGGTATTGACCGAAGGCCGTTTATTGCATTGCTCGCGATAACGATCGCAAATCGCATCTTTGATTTTTAGTGTCGTAAATTCAAGACTACGCAACGGCGACTTCACCGCCGTGACATCGACCCGAATCGTGTGATGAACGCCAAACCAGTTTTCCCAACTTTGCGCCAGCGCTAAATCGTAAATATCATTTTCATTTTTATAGGAGCAATTCGCCATCCGCATCAATACCCGTGAGGCAATACGCGAATGCAAATTGATTCGATACGCATCCGTCAACGCACCAGAACAATGCACGCCGCCAGGGACTTGCGTATGGATTTTTAGCGTAGTACTGGATAAAGCAATTTCACCCAACTCTTCCGCCAAAGCACCTTCCAAACCACGTGGGCAAGGGCAAAAATAAGAGTGCGACATGTTCGGCATACTCATAAGTCGATCAATCTTTCAGTTTTTTACTTTTTTTATTTAAAACGGTTTAACCACAACCAGCACCACAATCAACAACAACAGCAACACCGGTACCTCGTTAAACCAACGAAACCAGACGTGGCTACGCTTATTCTTGCTGGTTTCAAATTTTCTCAACAACGAACCACAAGCATGGTGATAACCAATCACTAAAATCACCAAACCCAATTTGGCATGCATCCAGCCATTGCCGGGACCTTTGCCTATGCCATAAACCATCCACAGGGCAAAACCCAGCACCACGGCTGGAATCGCCAGCAAAGTCATGAAGCGATACAACTTGCGTGCCATCAGCAACAAACGGGCAGTCGCCGCCGGATCTTTTTCCAAAGCCAAATTCACCATAATGCGCGGCAAATAAAACAAACCCGCAAACCAAGACATTACAAAAATGATGTGCAACGATTTAATCCAAAGCATATATTTCCAATCCGGTTAATTTTGTAAACACGTACTAAATACGTACTTCACCATGTCCGAGAACAACATATTTTAAGGAAGTCAAACCTTCTAATCCAACCGGGCCACGGGCATGTAATTTGTCGTTGGAAATCCCAATTTCCGCCCCCAAGCCGTACTCAAAACCATCCGCAAAACGGGTCGATGCATTCACCATCACAGAAGATGAATCCACTTCACGTAAAAAACGCATCGCGCGACTGTAATCCTCCGTCACGATGGCATCCGTGTGTTTGGACGAATAATGATTGATGTGCGCAATCGCCTGATCCACATCGTCGACCAACTTGATGGACAAAATGGCTGCTAGATATTCAGTTTGCCAATCCTCCTCCGTTGCTACAGCCAAATACGGATAGTTAACCGAAGCATCTGCCAGCAGTGCGTAACTGCCTTCATCGCAACGCAGTTCCACTTTTTTCTCAAGATACAACTTGGCCAATTCAGGCAATACCTGCGCTGCAATTGAGCGCGCAAGTAACAAGGTTTCCATCGTATTGCAAGTCCCATAACGATGACATTTGGCATTGAAAGCAATCCGCAACGCCTTCTCTACATCGGCCTTATCATCGATGTACACATGACAAATGCCATCTAAATGCTTAATCATGGGTACAGTCGCTTCGCGCATCAGACGCTCAATCAACCCCTTGCCGCCACGTGGCACGATCACATCGACGTACTGCGGCATCGTAATCAACTCACCCACGGCAGCCCGATCAGGCGTATTCACCACTTGTACCGCATCCGTTGGCAAACCAGCGCCAGCCAAACCTTCTTGTACCAACTTCGCCAAGACCTGGTTGCAATGGATGGCTTCCGATCCACCACGCAATATGGTGGCATTACCACTTTTGATGCACAAACCCGCCGCATCGACCGTCACATTGGGACGTGCTTCGTAAATAATCCCTATCACGCCCAAAGGAACACGCATCTGACCGACTTGGATGCCACTTGGGCGGCATTTTAAATTTGATATTTCAGCAATCGGATCAGGCAAAGCAACGATTTGCTGCAAACCTTGCAACATTGTGTCGATCGCTTGCTCAGACAAACTCAATCTATCCACCATCGCATCCGGCAAACCATTCGCACGTGCTGCCACCAAATCTTTCTCATTAGCCTCGCGCAAAATCGCCGTATCACGTTTGATTGCAGCAGCAATTAAAGACAAGGCACGATTCTTAGTCGCGCTATCTGCTCTAGCCATGGCACGCGATGCCTTGCGAGCACGCTGACCAAGATCGCTCATGTAATGCTTGATATCCATTTTATGCACACTCTATGCAATGATTAAAACAAACATAATACCCAAAAACAATGAGGCGCTCACCAGGAGCGCCCCTACAACACACTGTTACTACGTATTACACAGCATTACATTAATTTGATGCACCCGTCACAGTAGTAGTGGTACCTTGGGGAGCAGTGGCCGTCACTTGCGTTGCCTGTGCTGCAACTTGATCATTAGTTACTGTGCTTGAAGGCGTGACAAACGTGATTGTAGGCAAAGACGCTCCTGATGCTAAGTAATTAGTACCCAATGCAGAAGGAGTTGCAATGAAGGTATTCACAGTAGCAGTTAACCCCGTATATTCTGTACCTGATACCGCGGTACCATTAGCCACAGAGTTTTGTGCAGAAACCGCCAATCCATTAGCTTGTGCCAACGCGGTTGTGGGCGCACTTCTAGCCAATTCAGCAAGAATTAAGCCATACGTCGTAGCGGCGCCAGTACCGGACAATTTGGTAGTAGTAGATGTAACTGGTGTTGGTGCAGCCAAAATATTCAGCTGATCAGCCGATATACCCACCGTCAGTTGGGTTTTAGCCACTGCATTGGTAATAGTAGTGTTAATCGCATCCGTACTCGCTCCAGCGATGACACCAGTTGTGGTCACACCAGCAAACGCCGCAGCCATATTGGTCAATGGCGTTACACCATAGCTGACACCAGAATTAATCGTATTGGCAGGAACCACTGACAACAAGCTATCCGTTGAGGAAAAAGGAAGGTTGGTACCAGATTTTTCATCAAAATAAGTCACGCCAGCACCACCAGTCACAACCAATGTAAACGGACCATCATAATCAGCAAAATTCAAAGTAGCAGAACCACTTGAATCAGTCGTACCACTAGCAATGGTAGAACCATCCGGCTTAACAGCCTTAACACTAGCACCAGCGCTAAACCCACCCAAAGCAGGTGTCACAGTAACTGTAGTTTGAACTGGTGCAGTAGTACTGCCACCACCGCCACAAGCAAACAAGCTAGCAACCGTAGCGGCAATCGCCAGTCGTTTCAAAAACATATTCAATGCGGTCACGTTGTGAACTATGTTCATATAAATTCCTTTAGCAATAGTAAATATAAAAATGGCAGTCGTTACTTCAGTAGGTTTAGCAGGGTAAGAATCGATTAAGGATTAGAGGGGGCAAACAACAAAGCAGCTTCGCGCATGCGTGGCAACTGGGCCAACAAATAATTTTTTCCTACGCGCCCCTGATTCAGCAGAAAAGTATCAGCACTATACGCAATTGGAATTTCTTCTGCAATACCACGCGTAATACAATTGCAATCACCTTGCTTAGCCAACTTGGTTTTTAAACCATACGTAAACTGACCCGGCCCTTCGATATGGGTAAAACCAGCTTGCATGCCTTTACGTGGCGTCAGCGGAAACGCTAATTGGAACCCGACAAAACTAGCCCGCTCGCTACGCTGCATATAAGCCTGAGCCTGCACATCGCCAAACCAGCGACTAAAACGCAACGATGGCCCTTTATCATTTTCCACGTATTTACTGTAGCCCAACTCTACCCACAAATTCATTGGTTGATAAGACCAGCGATAAGAAGCATTGTTATACACCAGTTTACTTGCAAGTAACGGATCTGATGTTTTCACCTGCGTATAACGCAACCGTACCTGATCATCTCGACCAGGCACAAACCAGATTGCTTCATTTTGCACTCCCCAGTAGTCATACAAAAACTTACCGCCGCTCACAACATTGAGTAAATTTTCGTTCAACCAAAAAGATTGATTCAACGCCGCCGAAGCCAAACCTGAACGTTGATGCGCATAAGAAAACACACCACCATTACGCACATCATCTGAATCTGCCACATTGGCGACATAATTTGCCGATAATTCGGCCCCTTTCCACAAAGGGGCCAAACCTTGCATGCTAGCGGCGAGTGAATAATCATAAACCCCCACATCAGTACCAACAAAATGCTTGATTACCGGCGCAATAACAATCCGAGAAGCGCCATGCTTGCCTTCAGGAGCCAGCCATTGTATAGATTGATCAATGACAGGTTGACGCTGCAACTCAAAATCCTCCCGCACGCCATAATGATCACCATCATTTAAGAAATCACGATAACGTTTCCTATCCACACTGATCCCATACAAAGCAGCGCCAGCCTTTTTGGTAATGACGCTCATCCGCTGCACAAATTCCGGCGCAAAACGTGCGCCCAAAGCCAGCGCAATACCAATTGCGTCGACCTCATTTTGATTGTAGCGATGGTTTTCATATTCAATCACCAACTTATGATCAGCCAAACCAACACGCACACGCTCCAGCCCTGCTTTTTCCAATGCAGCCTGGAGTTTTTGTAAGTTTTGCGTACCTAAGGTATCGCTGACGGCAAGCGCTGGCACAGACACATCCTTAGCACTATTCACCGACGACTTCGCTAATTTCTGCTCTGAGCTTGCATAGGCTGGCGGTGGAATCCAAATTGGCTCTGACGTTGCGCTTTTTTGTTTGGCAAAATCACCACTTTGAGCACCACCGACAGTTTTAGGGATTGCGTTACCAAATGGCAACAACAAATTAATCCCAAATCCAGTACGGTCAAATTTACTACCATCTGGCGCATACGCACCAAGCGAGCGCTGTACAGTTGCGACAAAACTGGCATCACCAAAACTGGCCATTGGCGCACTCGTATAGCGAAAACCGGCATAATTCACATCGCTATTGCGCTCAACCAAGGCTGAAAAACCACTACTCCCCAACGCCATTTCGGCACCACCAAACAAGCCATTGAAATACGACTCCCCACGTGCAGTACCCAAGGTTGCGTACAATGACCCCAAACGTTGGCTTGCGACGACATATTTGGAACGATACGATGCGGCACCACCAGCGAGATCATTCACACCAAAGGCGATATCAGGCTGCAAACGGAAAAATTTGGGGATGGCTAATTTTACGTTGGCGGATAAGTCACGTAACAAAAAGTCAGGTGTACCATTTGTCGCATAATTAACCAACTTACCAGAAAGTTCAACGTAAGGAAAAATCCCTATTCCAAACAAATAACTATCTGCGCTTTTTGCATTAGAAAATTTAGGCTCGATATTATTGTTCCAACCAAATGCGACCTCACCATCAGGAAGAACTTTGCCATTTGGCACCATCAAACCACCTGATGGGCCAAAAACCGTCATAGCAGCGTCATACGATTGCGCAACTGCGACATTTACGACCAACGCCTGAACTACGAAAGTGCATGCAAGAATTCGTAAACGTTGAAACAAAAATAAAGACAACACCCATCCCCTTAATGACAAAAGTTCCGATTCTACCTCAGAATATTGCAACTTAGAAACCTCAATATATTTTGCAAATTTCACTCACTAAGAAATCGCTGACATTAGGACACATTACGATTTCGTAGAAAACGCTCGTAAACCACCCCTCTTAGATTCGCTGGCAAAAGAAATACCGACCCACGTAACACACCATGCAATATTGCTAAAAATTTCCCCTTCAAATTGCAATGCACCAAATGCTGCTGCAAGTTAATTTCAGCAAGCGCATATCGCAAACCGCCACGGCGTCGATACATATCTCGACCTGCAGTGGCATGAACCAAAATTTCTGCCAAATTAGCCGTGCGCGCACCTTCTTTTAGCATCAATGCCCACAAACCATAATCTTCTTTCTGATGTATCAAAGGATAACCTCCACAACGACACGCAATTTCCCTCCGATAAGCAACTGTCATGTGATTGAAGGGATTACGACGTTGTGCATACCGCACAATGTCTTCATGCTTCAAGGGCGGATGACGTAAGGCCAATGCTTGCCCATCCCGTTCAACTTCCAAAATAGCGCTACCAAAAAGATCCGGGGGATTTTGACTGGATGCCACATATGCCTGCTTCTCGAACCGCTCAGGGATATTAAAATCATCTGCGTCTGCCCGTACTACCCACTCGGTTTGGATACGCCTTAATCCTGCGTTAAGTCCACATGCCAGGCCCACATTTTTCTCAAGATGCTCGACATCAAGCTTGAACTCCGCTTCAAGACGCAACACAGTGGCTGCCAAAAGCACCGGGATTGGGCCATCGACTACCAACACAAAAGCATCGGGACGCAAGGTATTATCAAAAACGCTACGCACTGCCCGTTCAAACAACGCTGCATCGTCACCACCATACACAGCCATCAATACGGTGAACCCGCCAGGAAAAGCTATAGGCGTACTACTCATCACATACGCTCCCAATCAGAAGGTACCAAATCGCTGGCATCTGTACCGTTGGCAAACCACACCTTTGGTGCAATCACCATCTTATCGAGATACGCATTCAGCCATGCCCCCCACCAACTGAAGGAGCTATTCGCGATGATATTGTGCTGACACAAAGACATTAAATGCATGTCGTGATAACTATGCTCCCCGTGATTATGGTCTACCAATACCAAACCAGGGTAACGTGGTGCAAGTACCTCAGCCACCCATTGCGGATCATCTGAAAATGCAAACAACCGTGCTCGTGGCACACGCTCCAACAAAGTATCAATCGCTGAAAAGTAATACTCTGGCGTACACGTACCATGCATCGATAATGCTTTGGGATTGCTAACATAATCCCCACGTCGCACATGGACGCTAATCGCTGGGCCGGATTGAATCATACGAGCGACTTCAGCATTCTTCCCGGCAAAAACATGTCTAAAGCTAAATTCTTGCCGTATATCCGCTGCATACTCTGAAAAGTAATACTCACTTTGCCAATAACCATGTAAGTACGCACCTGAGTCCACATGTTGACTCAGCTCAGGCCAATAGCGTGAACTCGGCTCAGCAATAAATCGACGATTACGCAAACAAGCAAAAGAAGGGCGAGCAAGCACTTTGCGCACACCGGGATGAGCGCGTGCAGTACCAATCATGCCTCGCAAATCAGCGGGCTGGGCAAATACCAAATCCAAAGCAAACACTTTTGACAATTCAAGACCTTGATGCAAGGTATAACCATGAAACATATCGACAGCTACTTTAAGCGGTAAACCCAACTTTATTGAAAGAGCACGCGCACATGCATATTGAAACATCTGGTTGCCAAGACCGCCGATGATATTTGTGATGATCATTATGTAAAAAGAAAAAAGAATAAAACCAGACACGCATTAGACTAATTATTTCATCATCAACCCCGATGATGAATAGATGGTGTATCAATACTTTCATCAATATTCGCATTGATAGCAATGAGCGCACGAGACACAACTGACTGTGAAACCGGACGCTGCAAAAACAATGCCGCAATACGTGCGCAAACCCGCATTGCCAACCAAGAAACAGACTCACATGCTCGCAACAACACATGTATCCAAGCACTATCTAACCAAACTCCAGATGAGCGATGCAAATCCGACAAATAAGCCAATTCTTCCTGATGAATTGCATGCAACGACGAGCCAAGCTTGGCAGTAATAGAGTCAGTACGCCCGAGCAAAGACCCAATTTGAAGTTGCGGACAGATATGCACATGCTTCGCAACGCTAAACAACCGCACAAACAGCTCCACATCAACCAACCAACGTAATTGAGCATTAAAGCGAGGATAAATCGAACGCCGGATCACCAAAGACGAAACAGGCCCCACCACATTACGCCGAAACAGATATTGCGAAACATGCCTCACCACAAAAGCACGCAACCATATCGGCAAGTGGCGTCGAATCTGCTGCGATTGAAAATCCACCAAAATACAATCCAGCATAAGAACATCAAGCTCTGGCTTTTCACGCAAAATCTGCAACAAACGCTTGAGAAAATCCTCCCTTAAAGGAAATTCATCGTGATGCATCAGCAGACAAAAATTTCCACACGCAGCTTCGAGCAAAGCATTCCAATTATCTGCCGCACCCAATGCGGGTTGGTTACGTTGATAGTAAATCTGACTACCTGTCCGCTCCCTCCATTCCATGACCACATCCATCACGTCATTGTCGGGTGAGTCATCGAATATTATTAATTCGCAATCTTGCAAAAGCAACGGTTGCAAGTTAAAGAGAATCCGACGCACACCCTCGGGGTAACGAAAAGCGGGAATGAGAATACTGAGTAAAGGAGAATCAACCCACATATTATTAATTAGTTATTTACAAACCTATCTTTAGGCTCAAGGGTAATCCCCCCATTTTTGATGCGCGCCAGAAGTAGCGGCTAAGCGGCGAGTGCGAGTTTCTTTTTCGGGGTGATGCCGACACGCGAAACAAGGCCGAACTCATCGACGGACGGCCTGCTTGCCATCTCACTGCCCCAAAATCGGGTTATTCGAGGTGACCTATAGAGAGACCAATTCAGACTTTCTAATCTCACGATTAGAAACACACATCAATCCATAGCACATCGTAGTTAACATTGAGCCCAACAATGTTCCATAGAATGTATCAATAAACACTACGCTAGAAAATACTGCAGCAATAAATTTAAAATCATGAGAGAAAAATGAAATATTAGAATAAAATAATTTCAACCTACGCCAAAAAATAAATGTAATTAACAGAAAATGTACAAACATCGGAAAAATACCATAGTGCAAAGCGTAGCCAAGATACGTCGACTCTGCAATACCAAACTCCTTTATAGTATCTTCATTAATACTCGGCAGTTCATCAGTCGAAAAAGAATGAGTTCCAATCATAGGATGCTGCAATATATTTTCAATCGCATTACTCCATGCAAAAACCCTATAAAAATTTCCTGATATTTCACCAGTAAACCCTACTGAAAAAATAGTTATAAGAAAAACTGTAGCGGCCAAAACAATGGAGATAATAAACAATCGGCTAAATCGTACCCGCCATTTCAATAAAAAGAAAACTATAGAGAAAATAATTAATGTCAGACTTCCACGGAAGGACCCATTCATAACAATGTTGAGCACACATAAAAATAATATCAATCTGTTCCGCAAATACATTGCAAACAATAGCGTGACAAAAGATATGTTAATACTGTAGAAAGGGTGATAAAATATCCCTCCCAATCGAAGAGAAATATCACCAGGTCGTAAAGACGCCACCCTTCCCAAAGGATCAGCACCAAAAAATAATGTCCAAATATTAAAAGCAAGATCAATCGAAAAAAGTATAGCAATCGAAATAAAAAAACCTTTGTAAAATATCTCATCTCTTTTTGTAAGAAATACTATTAACATCATTAAATCTACGCCAAGAGTCTGAAAAAGATTGAATATTGAATTATTTTTAAATAATAAGAATATAGAAATTATCCATATCATTTTCATGACCAATAGAAAAACAATCGGGATATCGCTCTTATCGATGCCGATTTTCTTACTGAAAAATATAAGAAAAAGAATTAATACAGGAATTCCAATTGAATTATTAAATAAACCCAATACTAAAATCGCACCAATAATTATGCCTTCTCTCATTTTTTATATTTTCTAAAATCTACCGAAATACGAAAAAATTAACCGTTAACATAAGCATATTTTTAAAAACCAATAACATAAAAACATTATCCGATATGTTTTGAAAAAAACAAGGCCAATACTTTTTTGGCAGGTTTTCTTACCCATGCTGGGAAATACCCCCTGAAACCACGCTTTATGACAGCCGAAGGAGAGGTACTTAAATAATATTGGTCGCGATAATGGGCTTGAGTATTCGCCAGATCCTGCAAGCAATCTTCGTACGAATGAAGGGCTCCATTCACATCTTGCCACATCCATGATGTATATAAATTCGCAGGCGATGCCCAACGGGAATATTTATTTCCAAATCTAGCCCAATGCATAGGGGCAATTACACAGGATTTGGCAATTCCTGTTTTCGTTGGAAAATAAGCAAAACTACTATTTGAAAGTATTAAATGCTTGGCGTTATAAATCGTAAGATAGCATTCAGCAATTCCACCCTTAAGAATAGAGATTTTTGGTAAAAATGCACGCGCATATGCAGGGTCATCAGTAACAATCAGAAAATTATCAATACCTGTTGCCACAGTCATATTGCGCATAGCATTACGCCAATAAGTCTCAGGAAGAATAAGCCCCTTATGTCTCTTATATTCCCCACCTCTTATATTAAGAATACACACATCCTCAACAATCGGAGTCCGTTCGATAAACTCCCTCTTAACCTTCAAATAGGTTCGAGGGCGATTCAAATCACCAAAAAAATATTCTTCGCTTTGGAAAAGACCCTCAAGACGTACATTGCCTCGGATATCAAGAACGGATTTGTCAAAACCGGTTGCCACATAATCTAGATCGGGATCAAAGAACATGCGTTCATGAAATAAATTGACACCACTATCTACCCTTACTGTATCCATCGAGCTACAAACGGAGCTGGCAATTTCTCCAAATTCAATATCTAGAAATTCGGCTCCTTTAAATTTCTCTGTACCAAAAATAGAAAATGGCACATTTAACTGTTCTGCAATACTACGGCAAGCACAATAAACCCATAACTGATTACCAAGACCTTGGCCTTCATAAAGTTCAGTAATTATCATATTTGATATATCTTTTAAAAATTACTTAAATACTTGCAATAAGAAAACATAAAAACAATAAATTTTAATAAGACTTTAGTAATTAAAATTTTGGAATACCACCTATTTTTATCGACATATAACTCTTAAAAAATCTATTTCCCATTAAGTGTTTCTAAAATCTCTTTTATTTTTCGGATCACATGATCACGTGGATTTTTTAGTAAAAATCTGAATCTAAAATATAACAACCTTTTGTACCTGGCAATTTTTAGAATTAATTTACCTACTTTTGATGGATATTTCTGGCTGAGTTCTTGAATTCGTTCTTTAAAAACGCCACGATCAAGCATGCAATCATTTAGTTCATAATTTGCACTAAATATTATGTGAAGCATTCTCTCAACATAATATGCCTCCGATGGAAAATAAGTATAACTAATCAATTCATTAAGATTTTCATAAAAAACCTTTGGATACTTTTTTACTTGCTCACTAGATATTATGTAGCAAGC
>CAZMPS010000024.1:0-13691 GCA_964568305.1 uncultured Burkholderiaceae bacterium | reverse complement strand
CCGTTGGCCAGATCCTGTGTTGGAACAGGAAGCACGAATGAATCAATATAAATGGTACGCGGCATTGGCTTATGTTCGTGCCAATCGCTTGAATCAAATCGTTTGGAATAGTCCTAACGCACGCATCGGCATCATTACAGCGGGCAAGTCTTATCTGGATACACGGCAAGCGCTGACGGATTTGGGAATCGATGAGCATGTCGCTGGTGAAATTGGTATCCGTCTCTACAAAATCGCCATGACTTGGCCTTTGGAGGCGGATGGTGTGCGCAGCTTTGCCAAAGGATTGGATGAAATTTTGGTAGTAGAAGAAAAGCGGCAAATTCTTGAATACCAATTGAAGGAAGAACTGTACAACCTGAAAGATGGCGAGCGGCCACGGGTGGTGGGGAAATTCGATGATACCGGTGAATGGAGTAATCAGCGTCGTAGTGGTCATGGCGATTGGTTATTGCCAGCAACGTATGAGTTGAGCCCAGCGAAAATTGCGCGGGCAATTGCGACGCGGATTTCTCAATATTTTGCTGGTCATCCAGTCGAGCAAAGAGTGCGCGCAAGAGTGGCGTACTTGGAGGCCAAGGAATTGGCGTTGCACAAATTTGCACCTTATCCTGATCCAATCAAAGACCGTTTGCCGCATTTTTGTCCAGGTTGTCCTCACAATACTTCGACCAAATTGCCCACAGGCAGCCGTGCTTTGGCTGGCATTGGATGTCATTACATGGTGTTGTGGATGGATAGAGCCAGCGCCACTTTTACCCATATGGGTGCGGAGGGAGTGAGTTGGGTGGGGCATGCCCCCTTTACTGACGAGCGACATGTGTTTGCCAATTTGGGCGATGGGACGTATTACCATTCAGGGATTTTGGCGATACGGGCTGCGGTTGCAGCGCGCGTTAATCTTACTTACAAGATTTTGTATAACGATGCCGTGGCGATGACCGGCGGGCAGGCGGTGGATGGGCCCTTGGATCCCGCCATGATTTCACGCCAAATTGCGGCGGAAGGTGTGCAGTCCATTATTGTGGTGACGGATGAACCGGATAAATATCCCGCTAGCACGGATTGGGCGCCTGGTGTGACTATCCGTCATCGTGATGAATTGGATGAAATTCAACGCACATTACGAGAAATGCCAGGAGTATCCGCCATTATTTACGACCAGACTTGTGCGGCAGAAAAGCGTCGGCGTCGTAAACGTCATGCCTATCAAGTCGCAACCAAACATGCTGTCATCAATGAGGCGGTTTGTGAGGGTTGCGGTGATTGCAGCGTGCAATCGAATTGCCTGTCCGTTGAGCCACTGGAAACGGAATTTGGTCGCAAACGCAAAATCAATCAATCGTCGTGCAATCAGGATTTGTCTTGCTTACGAGGTTTTTGCCCGAGTTTTGTGACCGTTACTGGAGGGCATTTAAAACAAGCAAAAAAAGTTGCACTACCTGATGCACCTCGTTTGAAGTCCTTACCATCTCCTGTATTGCCTGGTACAGAGCAGCCATTTGGCATTTTGGTAGTCGGCATAGGTGGCACTGGCGTTGTCACGATTGGGCAAATTTTGGGTATGGCAGCACATATCGAGGGCAAGGCTTGTTCTGTATTGGATATGAGTGGCCTGGCACAAAAAGGCGGGCCGGTGATGTCACATGTGCGCTTGTCTGATCAAGCGGAAGATATCCATGCTACGCGAATTGGCACGGGCGCTGCTGATCTGGTGATTGCTTGCGATTTGGTGGTGGCGGCAGGGCGTGAAACCTTGTCGCTCATGGGCGAAGAGCAGACTTTTGTCGTGGCGAATGTGAGTGCTACGCCGACTGGTGCGTTTATCAATAATCCAGATTGGCAATTTCCAAAGAGAACAGCACAGCAGGATATCCGCTCTGCTTGCGGTGTGGGACAGGTGGAATGTATTGACGCCGGCAAATTGGCGCAGGATTTGATGGGCGATCTTCTCGCAACCAATATGTTGATGTTGGGCTATGCCTGGCAAAAAGGCCATGTACCTTTGTCGGAATTGGCGATTCAAAAAGCGATTGAGCTGAATGGCGTTGCTGTTGATTTTAACAAGCAAGCATTTTCCTGGGGCAGAAGGGTGGCAGATGATTTGGCGGCAGTCATGAAGTTGATGACGCCAGCACAAGTGATTACGTTCAAGTCCAAGTCTTCGTTACAGGACATTATTGATCACCGGATGGCGCATTTGCGTGCGTATCAGAATGATGCGTATGCAAAGCAGTATCAGAATTTTGTCGAGCAAGTTCGTAAGAAGGAAAACGAACTCGGTAATAGTTTACATTTGACCGAAGCGGTAGCGCGTTATGCCTATAAATTAATGGCGTACAAAGATGAGTATGAAGTCGCACGCTTGCATACCGATGGTGTTTTTTTGGCTCAAATTGCTGCGATGTTTGAGGGAGAAATCAAACTGTCTTTCCATTTGGCACCCCCCTTATTCGCCAAGCGCGATGCAGCGGGAAATTTAATCAAACAAGAATTTGGCTCTTGGTTATTACCCATCATGCGTGTGCTTGCAAAGTGTAAATTTTTGCGTGGTACAAGTTTGGATATTTTTGGCTATACCGAAGAGCGCAAAATGGAGCGCGCCCTAATCGCGCAATATCGCACCTTGATCATTGATTTATTGCTGCCCAAATTAACGACTAAAAATCTGTCAATTGCCGTTGCTTTAGCGAGTATCCCCGGAGATATTCGTGGTTATGGTCATGTCAAACAGCGTCATGTTCAAGCAGCTAAGAAGAAGGAAGCGATGTTGTTGGCGGAGTTTGACGGATTATAAATTGGTCGTGGGTCGTGCAAAGCACGATCCACGACCAATTAAAGGACGTCGAATTCTCGCCCAAACCTGCGGGAACGATCGAACTTATCCTTGCAAGCGTTTTTCCAACCATGTATCAATTGCCCAATTAGCATAACGAGAGTGCATCACTAACAAAATCATCAGCAACCCACCCCAGAACCAATGTTGATGAATACCGGCTGGGCTGAGTTCTGAATAATAAGAAATTAATGCTACTGCATTTAAAATAAACAAGCCGGCGGCGGCGAAGCGACCTAATAATCCGGCTACTAGCAACACAGGTAATCCAAGCTCAGCGCAGGTTGCCATCCAGGCGGCGACGGTAGGATCCAGCAGTGGTACTTGGTACACATCACTGAAAAGAGAGAGCGTGCTGTCCCAGTTTTGAATTTTGGTTAAACCAGATTTGAAGAACACTGTTGCGAGATAGATTCTGATTCCCAGTTCCAGAATCGGGCCTAAATATTCAGGCAGGTGCGATGCTTTGTAATATTGTTTGAGTAATGTTGAAAGTGTGATCATGTTTTTGCTCTTAATGTGTCTAATGTTTCAATACTCACAATTTTTGAAAAGAAAAATCAACTAAAACCCACTGCTCAAGTAATGTAAGCAGAGTAGTTTGCAAATCGAATGCCGGATAATCGATCAGCGTGGCGGCAGTCGCATCACCTAGCGCTTGTCCAGATTGAATACGCTGTAGCCAGTCATTTTGCTCTGACGATAAAGGTTTCACCTGCACCACATTTTCTTTGCGATGGACCAGCGCGATGCATGGCCCGCTATCCAAATCAATGTGAAAGTCGCTTATGGCACCCGCTTGATGCGCCAGCCAGATCGCGCTAATAGGATAGGGCGAATGCACCACTTGACACGCTGGGTGTATGTGTAGAACCAGGTTGGGATATTGTTCAGGTGTAACTTGCGACAATCTTTCAAGATCCAGAATCGTCTTATCCGCTGCAAAATAAGCGACATGGCACGCCCATTCCAGCGCTGCTACATCCGGTAAATAAACCAGTTCTTGCGCTGCTGGAAAGTGTGCGACAAAGTCAGCCAGTTCGGCGCCGTAATGATGTAAGTTGGCGTTGCGCGAAGGATATTGCTCAATAAATTTGCGGGCTAAAAAGCGAAAAAAATCATCACCTACCAATTGCTTGATCACGGGATAAGCACCGGCTAATGCATCGTGTAAATTGCAGCGATAGTTGTTGCGATAGATATCAATGGCATTCGCAAGCGAATAATTCGAATAAACCGTATTGAATGTATTCGGTGTATTTAGCGTATTTAGCAGTGATGATGACGCTGCATTTAACGCTTCATTCAACACAATCGCGCGTGTGAAATCGATGTAATCTTGGTTCAACTCATCCATGATGATTCGCCATCCGCTTAATGATTTGCTGATTTGCCTTGTCGGCCTCATCCATCAGTACTGATAAGGCAGGAATATCACTATCCCATTCGATCAGAGTGGGGCGTGGACCGATATGTTGTAAGGCGTAGGCGTATAAATCCCACACTTCTGGATAAACAGCGCAGTTATGCGTATCTACCAGGCAACCATTTTGTATGCTGTATCCCGCCAGGTGGTATTCCTTCACTGCTTCAGCCGGTATGCTTTTCATGAATGCTTTGGCATCAACGCCGAGATTACGTACGTTGACGTATAAATTTTCTACGTCGAACAAAATCCCACATCCTGTGCGCTGGCTTAGTTCAGCCATGAATTCACCTTCTGTCATCTCGCTATGAGAAAACGATAGATAGCTGGAAAGATTTTCCACCAATAATTGCCGTCCGAGGGTTTCTTGCACTTGCTCGATTCGGTTTGCTACATGCAGCAATGCTTGGCGTGTATAGGGAAAGGGCAATAAATCATTGATCACCACGCCATGGACGCTTCCCAAATTGCCAGAATCGTTAGGGGTATTCCAGCACAAATGTTCTGATACGACAGCAGGTTGTATGGTTTCGCATAAACGGCGTAGGGCGGATAAGTGCTCGTTATTGAGTTGAGTAGTCGATGCCAGCCCCATGCCTACGCCATGCAAACTGACTGGGTAATGTTCACGCACTTTGCATAAAGTATGCAGCGACGCGCCACCACCGAAAAAATTCTCGCTATGCACTTCTACCCAACCTAGATTGGGTAGCGTTGATAGCACTTCCCGGTAATGAGGCGCCCGCAAACCAATACCTGCAATACATGGCAATGAGGGCAATGAAGGCAATGAAGGCAATGTATTGTTTTTGGGCATTTTCATTTTTTGTTTTGCCAATACTGAAAAATTACATACCTTCGGAGGTTTTGCCATTGACAATCTTGTTGCAAGTACCTGCGGGTAGAGAGATGAAATCATGTGGGTCGCTGTCTTTGGCAGCATGACCAGCACAGGCGTGATCGGATTTTTTGCCGCCACAATCATTCATGCCAGCTTTGGCAATGCCATAGCATTTTTCTGTTTTGGCTTTTGCGGCGCTGGCGTTAGCTGCAACACCCAACGCCAATAAACCACCGATTGCAACGGATAAGAGTTGTTGATGTTTTTGATTCATTTTGATGCTCCTTTTTGTATACGATAGAAAAATTGTTAGAGATAAATTGTTAGCTAGATCAAACTCAAACTTGTTTTTATTTGCTCTAGTGCTCATGAATTCGTCTGCGCTGAAAAAAAGGTTACATGCAAAAAAATATTTTTAAATTGCACTTGTTCTAGCGCAAAAACATGGGAACGAAAAATCACCAATCTTGGTTATAGTTTTGCTTATTATTGTTCCATACGCCAATGGCGTATATCATGCCCATGATGGAATTCATCGAAACTCCAACATTTACACGCCTGTTGAAAGATCTTCTAACGGATGAGGAGTACGCCGGTCTTCAGCGTGTCTTGGTTGAGAACCCGGAGCGGGGCGACATTGTTAAAAGTGGCGGTGGAATCCGTAAGTTGCGTCATACGCTGCCTGGAGTCGGCAAGAGCGGTGGCGTGCGAGTCATTTACTACTGGCTTCGGGAAAATGGGCAGATCTATATGTTGTTGATCTATCCGAAGTCTAAAAAAGACAATCTTACTGATCGTGAAACTGCGTTACTACGCGAATTTGTGAAGGATTTATGACGATGGAACAAGCCTTGTTTGATGATTTGGTGCAAAGCCTGAAAGAAGCCAAGGCAATTGCAAAAGGCGAAGCAAAAGCCTCGCGCCGGTTCACGGTGGCACCGCCCGACGTAAAGGCTGTGCGCGAGCAAATTGGTTTGTCTCAGAGCGAATTTGCTCGTTTGATGCGAGTCAGTATCAAGACTTTGCAGAATTGGGAACAGCACCGCCGCAACCCGACTGGTCCGGCTGCTGCCTTACTCAAGATCGTATTGGACGCACCTGAAGTGGTGCTTAAGATTTTGCACGCTTGATTCTCGAATAGATGCTCTCAACAAGATGCTCTTAACCATGGGCTGTATTGATGTACTCATTTATAATCGCCAATTGATTGAAATTTTATCTATTAAGCTAAAAAACTAAATAACTATGACAGCACAATTCTCTAAAAAAAGCGAAGCTTGGTCCGCGCGCTTTTCTGAACCCGTTTCTGATTTGGTCAAGCGCTATACCGCTTCAGTATTTTTTGATCATCGCCTGGCGCCCTTTGATATTCAAGGTTCGCTCGCGCATGCGGAGATGTTGCAGGCGCAGGGCATTATCAGTGCGCAGGATTACGCCGATATTGTGCGTGGCATGACGCAGATTCAGTCTGAAATTGATGGCGGAAAGTTTGAATGGCTGCTGGATTTGGAAGACGTGCATTTGAACATTGAAAAACGTTTAACCGAATTGGTTGGTGATGCGGGCAAGCGTTTGCATACCGGGCGTTCGCGTAATGATCAGGTGGCGACGGATATTCGTTTGTATGTGCGGTCGGCGATTGATGACATTTTGGGTTTGTTGCGTGATTTACGCCTGGCTTTGCTGGATTTGGCTGAGCAGCATGTGGATACCATCATGCCGGGCTTTACGCACATGCAAGTCGCGCAGCCGATTACGTTTGCGCATCACATGTTGGCTTATGTGGAAATGTTTGGCCGCGATGCCGAGCGCATGGCGGATACCCGCAAACGCGTCAATCGTTTGCCTTTGGGCGCAGCGGCGCTGGCGGGTACGACATTTCCGATTGATCGTTTGCGCGTTGCCAAAACCTTGGGTTTTGATGATGTGTGTCATAACTCTTTGGATGCTGTATCCGATCGTGATTTTGCGATTGAATTTTGCGCTGCTGCGGCCTTGATCATGACCCATGTGTCGCGTATGTCGGAAGAATTGGTGCTGTGGATGAGCCCGCGCATTGGTTTTATTGATATCGCCGATCGTTTTTGTACCGGCTCTTCCATCATGCCGCAAAAGAAAAATCCTGATGTGGCCGAGTTGGCGCGTGGCAAAACAGGCCGTGTGAATGGCCATTTGGTGGCTTTGCTGACGTTGATGAAAGGCCAGCCGCTGGCGTACAACAAAGATAATCAGGAAGACAAAGAACCGCTATTCGATACCGTAGATACGATCATCGATACGCTGCGTATTTTTGGCGATATGGTGACTGGCATTCAGGTACAAGCAGATGCCATGCGTAGTGCGACGTTGCAAGGGTATGCGACGGCGACTGATTTAGCCGATTATTTGGTCAAAAAAGGCTTGCCTTTCCGCGATGCGCATGAAGCTGTGGCGCATGCGGTCCGTACTTGTGTTGATAGAAAATGCGATTTAAGCGATTTAACTTTGGATGAAATGCAGCAGTTTTCTGCATTAATCGAAGCTGACGTGTTCCAAGCGTTGACGCTAGAAGGATGCGTCGCTGCGCGTGATCATGTGGGCGGCACGGCACCACGTCACATTTAATTGGCTATTGCGCGAGTTCGGGCATATAGTAATTAAAGTCCTTCAAAAACTGTTAAAACAGTGTTGTTTTTAATTGATTTTTTAATTGATTTTTTAATTTAATCAGGACTGATCTTGGTTTCTACTGTTACTAGTTACACCGATTCCCGCAACCGTGCTGAGGTGGGCACTGGCTATGATGGCGTGGTACGTATTTCTGTTAGTGGTTACTACGGAACGGGCGTGTTGCTGTACGATGGTCACGCCATTTTGACGGCTGCTCATTTGGTGCAAGAAGATGGGGGAAGCGTTGCCAGCAGCGCAGTCGTGCATTTTGAAACAAGCGCCGGTTCTCAATCGGTGACTGCCAATTCGATTAGCGTGATTTCATCCTACGACGAGGCAAATGGAAGTAACGATTTAGCGCTGATTTGGTTACCGCAAGCGGCGCCTGTCAGTGGTGATCGCTACCAATTGTATCGAGGCAGTGATGAATTGACGCAAGTGATGACGCTGGTTGGTTATGGCGTGCCAGGAAGTGGTGCGACAGGGACGATGGATTCGTCTTCAGGGGTGCCGTTGCGACTCAAAGCACAAAATACTGTAGACGCCGATGCTGGGGAGTTGAAAGCGGCGTTGGGCAGTTTCATGGGATGGACTCCTTTGGCAAATTCTCAACTGGTGGTTGATTTTGATAATGGGCAGATACTACAAGATGCTTTGGGGATCTTGCTGGGGAAATACGATTTTGGTTTGGGTGAGAATGAAGGCACCTTGACGCCGGGTGATAGCGGCGGACCGGCTTTTATCAATCATCAGGTAGCGGGTATTGCTAGTTATGGTGCGAGTTTGTCGAGTTTCTTGGATCCTGATATCGACAGCACACTCAATAGCAGTTTTGGCGAGTTGGGATTTTGGCAGCGGGCCAGTTATTATCAGCAATGGATAGACCAAAGTATGCGCGCCAAATATGTCAATGCACCAACGACTCCAGCGCAGGTCAATACCACGGTGACAGAAGGCGATAGCGGTACCACCTACACTTACTTTTTATTGCAATTTAATGGCACGCGCAGCAGCCCAGATCAAATACTCAGCGTGGATTACACAACCCGCAATGGCACGGCAACTGCTGGGCAAGACTATATTGCGACTGCTGGCAAATTACAGTTGTACGCCGGAGAAACCCAAGCGGTGATTCCGGTTGAAATCATCGGCGACGCGGTGGCTGAACCCGATAAAACGTTTTATCTGGATGTCAGCAACCCAGTCGGCGGCCATTTTGCCAACGATGCCATCATCCTGACCGCTGTGCGCACTATTCATGATAATGATGGATGGATAGTGCAGTTATGAGTTTATTATTTTTCTGAATTCGCGCAGCACATCTAGATCATTGCCTAGTCTTCCACTAGCAATTGCATTTAGAAGCCATGTTTTCTCAATTGGTTGGAGGAACAGTCTTTTATCAAGCGCATAAGCAGCAACTTTTTTGAGTACTTCTGAATCGGTGCCAAATTCTCCATCTAAGATTCCTCGCCGGATCTCTACTTCTGCTATTGGATCGTCAAATAACCTCAAATTTTCAGCAACTTTGAGCATAATTGAATCAGTAAAGACTGTCACATTTTCACCAACGTCGAGTCTTGTGTTATCACTCAAATCAAGAATAATATTTTTTAGTAGTAATCTTTGTTCGTTTGGCAAAGGCCATTTATCCAGATGTTGAGTCGCCATTTGAAGCACTTCTGGATCAACGCCTAACTTTCCATATAAAACTAGCCATATAATCCGTCCTCGTGCTTCTGAAGTGGTAAAACAATTGAGATTTTTAACTATTTCCAAGCGTACTCTGGGATCATTGCCAAATACTCCGTTACCAATTGACTCGGCAAGGATTCTTTGTGCCGTTGTATCGCTAAAGATATTGAGATGTTGAGCCACCTCCAAAAGCACGTTTGGGTCCTTGCCAAATACTCCGTTACCAATTGACTCGGCAAGGATTCTTTGTGCCGTTGTATCGCTAAAGATATTGAGATGTTGAGCCACCTCCAAAAGCACGTTTGGGTCCTTGCGAAATGCTCTGCGAGCAATTGAATCGGCAAGCATTCTTTGTGCCATTGTATCGGTAAAGATATTGAGATGTTGAGCCACCTCCAAAAGCACGTTTGGGCCCTTGCCAAATAATCTGTGAGAAATTGAATCGGCAAGGATTCTTTGTGCCGTTGTATCGGTAAATATATCGAGATTTTTGGCAAACTCCAAAAGTGCTGCTTGATCATTGTGAAATTCTCCATAACGAATTATCGAAGCAATATTTCTTTGTGCATCTGAATTAGTGAAGATCCGAAGATTTTTAGCCAATCCTAAGCGCTGTCTCTCATAGGTAGGCCTGATATAATCATTCGCGTTACGGAATTCATGCAGAATTTGCGTGCTAATAATTTCTTGAAGCCCTGGCACTTGATTCAGAAATCGCAAGAGAAATCCTTTTTCAGCGAATTGAATAAGGGAAACATCACGTATTATTGCTCCCCGACTACTATTACTGATCTTAATTTGATCTTCTTCTGTCATTTGGGGGGTGCAATTTTTTAAAGCCTGTATCACTCTTTCATCTTGAATGTTGCCATCCAGAACACCTTTGAATAATTTTCTTTGCACGATAGGATCGTGAAAAAATTGATTACGATTTTCAGATGCAAGAAGATCCCCTATGTCACCATCAGTATAATCTCCCTTCTTAAGTCGGGTAGCTAATGCATGGAAATTTGCTTCTTCTAGAGTATGAAAATGCTGCGTTGAAGATGAAAATGAGATAAGCGATGGTAACGGGAAAAGTCTGGGAAAGTGCATATATCAGCTTTTGTAAAATATTAATTTAAAGTTAATATTAAATTAATATTAATTAATTTACAATCATTTCTTGGTAAATGAAGTCCAGCATACGAAAAAATACAAACAAAATGCTTTCACATTACTGCGATCACTATCACGGCCAATCTTAAATTAATATTTAAATCAATTATGTCAGCACATTTCGGTTCTCTTACTAATCTTATTCCCAATTCACTTTCTATGCCGACACCCACCTTACTTACTATGCATAAACAATCCAAAGTGTTGGAAATTGCATTCGACGATGGCAGTACGTTTTCATTGCCATTTGAATTTTTGAGAGTCTATTCCCCCTCAGCCGAAGTGCGCGGCCATGGTGTAGGGCAAGAAATTTTACAAACCGGAAAACGCGACGTGGAGATTAAAGCGCTGCAACCGGTTGGCAATTACGCCGTTCAACCTTACTTTTCAGACGGGCACGATACGGGTTTGTATACCTGGGATTATTTGTATCATCTGGGGACGAATCAGGCTACGCTTTGGCAGGATTATTTGCAGCGGCTGGAAGCGGCGGGGTTGAGTGGAGACGCCGGGCGGGTATCCGCGTCGTTGTTCCCGCCTACCCCCGCGGGAACGACGGTGATTAATTAAATCCCGTGGGAATGACGGGGGGTACGGTTGTCATCATTTATCAAAACGCTTTGCTAATCGAAATAATTGCAGTTGTCGTGCCCAACTCTTTGCTTGTCCCAGCGCCGTTGGCAACTTTCCATAAATTCTTGTCTGCATTCGTGGTAATCACAGCGAAGCCCAATGTCGCAAAACCAAGGTCGCGGGTGATGCCGATTTTGTAGTCGGTGTAGTTGAGTGCGCCGTAGTTTTTGACTGTTTGGCGGCCAGCATGCAAGGTGAGGGTGGTTTTGTTCATGACTTCAAAATTGGCGTTCAGATCTAAATAACCAGAACCTTTTGATCCACCGTTTAGCGTGAGTGCTGAAAATGCATACACAGCAGCCGTGCTGTCTTTTAAACCGAAGAAGTCGGTCAAGCCATAGCTGTATTTGGCGGAAAACCATTTGTAGCTGCTACCGAAATAGATTTCGCCGTTGTTGTATTTGACGTTGGTGGTGGCGATGGATGCGCTGGGGTAGTAATAGTACAAAAGGCCGATGTCGGTGGTGACGTCTTTGATCGGTGAAAATTTATAGCCGCCATAAAGGTCCATTTCCAGGCTGCCACCATTTTGGTAGGAATTGCCGCTGACGTTGGAATTCCAGTTGCCTACATACAAACCACTGCTGTGCGCGTAGTCAAAACCACCTTGTATCGTTGGTTGTTTGAATGTTTGCGAAATGCCACGAAAGCGGTAATCGCTGGCGATGGTGAGATTGCCGCTGAGTGGTGTGGTTGCTGGCGTTTCTTTAGAAGTTTCTTTGTCTTCATTAGCCGGATTTGTTGGTACTGCGATTATTTCGCTTGTTTTTGTTGTTTCTTTGTTTTCGGTGGTTGGGGTTGTTAGTGCTGCGATTATTTCACTTGTTTCACTTGTTTCGGTAGTTGGAATTGTTAGTGTTGTAATTTCTTGCTGAGCTAAAGCATTGTTCGAAAAAGCCGCCAATGTAGCTGATATTGCAATGGGAAGAATCAGTTTTTGCGTTGTTTGCATGGTATTGCCTTTCTATTGGTGAGTAGTGTGAATCAAGATGAAAAAAGGGTGAACAAAATCCTTACGGTGAGCAACTCGCTTCGGATGAATTCGGTACTGCAATTTGAAAAACGTTTTAAATTGAGAAAATTAGGGGGGATTTATAGAAGTAATCGATAACCCACAGCGGTCTCCGTGATCAGATAATGTGGTTGCGTGGGGTTGTCCTCCAGTTTTTGGCGCAGGTGGCCCATGTAGATACGTAGGTAATGCCCATTTTCGGTTTGTGATGGCCCCCAAACTTGTTGCAATAGTTGTCGATTGGTGACCACTCGGCCAATATTGCTGGCTAACACCGTGAGTAGGCGATATTCAGTCGGCGTCAAATGCACCAGCTGATGGGCTTTGGTGACCAGGCGTGCTTTCATATCCAGCGTGACGTCGCCAAAGCGGATCACACTATCGGGATGGATGTTGGGTTGGTGCTGACGGCGCAGAGTCGAACGTACGCGGGCTAGCAATTCTCCAACACCAAATGGCTTGGTCAGATAATCGTCGGCACCAGCATCAAGAGCCTTAATTTTGTCGGCTTCATTGGTGCGTGCCGACAGCACGATGATCGGGATCATCGACCACTTACGCAAATCCAGGATGAAATCCACGCCATCCCCATCCGGCAAACCGAGGTCGAGAATGATCAAGTTGGGTTTGCGTGTTCCTGCCTCAATCAAGCCGCGTTGCATGGTGGTGGCTTCAAAGACTTTCCAGCCTTCTTCTTCCAGCGCGGTACGAACAAAACGTCGGATTTGTGGTTCGTCTTCTACCAACAACACAATAGGTGTGATGGGTGTAATCGTATTGTCATTCATGATATTGGATCCAAATCTGGTAGCGTAGGAGGCGTACCGAGTGGGATGGTAAACAAAATGCAGGCGCCGCCTTCCGGTGAGTGATCAGCGCGAATGCTGCCGTGGTGCGCCTCAACAATCGCGCGGCAAATTGCCAGGCCTAGGCCAACCCCAGAAATGGCGGATTCGCGTTCGCCTCGGGTAAATTTTTCAAACACGGCATCTTCCCAACCCGCTGGTAATCCAGGGCCATTGTCGTATACCAAGACTTCCAGAAACTGATGGCCTGCCTCAGCGGCAATGACGATGCGTGAACCGGCGGGCGTGTATTTGGTCGCATTTTCTATCAGATTGCACAACACGCGTTCGATTAAGACAGCGTCAAAATTGACTAGTGGCAAGGTGGGCGATAGCCGTGTTTGTATGAGATGTTTTGCCAGGCAAGCATGACTGGCACGCAATGCGCTGCCGACGACTTCTTCAAACGGTTGCCATTGCAGATTCAATTTGACGCTGCCGCTTTGTAGGCGTGCCATATCCAGCAAGTTGGCGACCAGGTTACTCATCCTTAATGACTCATCATGCAAAGCAGTGGCCATTTCTTGCTGGCTAGGCGTGAGTGGTGGTTTGGAGATGGACAACGATTCGGATAATCCCACCAGCGACGTCAATGG
>CAZMPS010000023.1:9979-13963 GCA_964568305.1 uncultured Burkholderiaceae bacterium | reverse complement strand
GGTAAGCCGTTTGGCTCCTTAGGACCAGTCATGCGGCCAAGGCGATATACCCAATCCCCTTGATAAAACTCCAGCGCAAAGCCCCAGCCAAAACCACGTGCGTCGGCAGCATAGTCCCATGATGAATATGTCCAGTTCCCCCAGTTCATAAACTGTGTGCGTGGATCCTTCGCATATGCGTTGTCATCGAAGACATCCAGGGTTGAAAAATTCCCAACTGTTAGCACCGTGCGATTCTTGTCGACGGTTCCTGCCATTTGGTTGAAATCAGACTCAACCTTCTCGGAGCCACCTCCTCGATTCCAAGTTTGACGCAAAAAAAGACGCTGACGATATGCTTGTGGTGTTGTGCCCGCCGCGCGGGTGATTTCACCGTTGGTGAAACCACCTAAGCCAATCAAGTTTTCTGTGAAGGGAACACCAGAGGCAATTTCTGGATTGAAATACAACTCCCCGCCAGACCACAGGCGAGTGCCCCAGTGCGCCGTCAGAGAGAAGGTGTACATCTTGTCTGCGCTACTGGACATACTGTTCTGTCCAGAATAGTTGGAGCTGAAGCCAGGGTGCCTTTGCCAGTTGTATGTGGTTTGATACTTAGCCGTCGTTTCTTCGTAATCATCGTCAGCCCATGCGGTTGCCATAGGAACCATGAGCAAAGCAATCAGTCCAATTTTTTTCAATGTATTCATTTGAGGGGGTTTCTATTTCTTCCGACCATGGACTTACTCCGTGGTTGATGGACTCCAAAATGCCTGGGTGATGCATTCCGACTCAGAAAGACGTTTGATCACCGCGTCCAATTGATCACCATCGACAGAGTTCGTCGAAAGCACAGCCTCGATTTCGA
Organism: uncultured Burkholderiaceae bacterium; assembly: GCA_964568305.1. GTDB lineage: Bacteria > Pseudomonadota > Gammaproteobacteria > Burkholderiales > Burkholderiaceae_D > JAGKXB01. The sequence goes on along the minus strand of CAZMPS010000023.1, from coordinate 13,116 downwards.
CGCTATCTTCCCCAAATGCATGTACCGTCAAATCGCGCATCGGGTACTCTGCCGTCTCAAGTTCCTCTTCCAGTTTTTCAAGCGCTTCACGCTGTTTGTTTTTCAGGGCAATCACAAAAACCGTGTACGTCGCTTCAACATTTTCTGTATCGAGAGGCTGCCTGTTGATTCGATTGACGACAGGGCGCAACAATGTGTTCGCTGCCAACACAAACAGAGCGGCCAAAATGGCTTCAACAATCAAGTCTGCGCCAGCACAGGCCCCAACTGCAGCGGAGCCCCAAAGGGTCGCAGCGGTATTGATGCCGCGCACATTCCCTTCTTCGCGCATGATCACGCCTGCTCCCAGAAAACCCACGCCAGAGACGACATAGGCAATCACATTCACGGCACCAGAATTTCCAGTCAGTCGATGTGCGATGTCAACGAAAACGGCTGCACCAACGGCCACAAGAACGTTGGTTCTAAGCCCTGCTGTGCGCTGACGGTATTGACGCTCAAGTCCAATCATTCCGCCAAGCAAAAACGCCGCAGTCAAACTGACTACGGTATCCAAAAATGATGCGAGATGAATGTTGTTTATGGCTTGCACGCTGGACCTCTACCCGTCTAATTTATTTCACTAATGTGACAAGGCAATGAATTAGGAAGTGGAAGAGTTCAAATGAATTTCGATGGTCGAATGAACCAACTCCTCGTGCTCGGCCAACATTTCACGGACCACATTGGGCGTCAAATGGGGATCAGTGGTGACTATGGTCATGGCGCATGAATAGACTTGCTTTCCTACTCGCCATACATGCAAATCAGTGATTCGCAAATCAGCATTGGCGTGGCTGCCTTCTACGGCCATGCGAATTTCCTCAACCACTGGGTGATCCATCTCACGATCTAGCAATACTTTGCCTGTATCTGCAATCAGGCCCCTGGCCCAAACCAGCACCAACGCCGCACCAACAATGCCCATTAGTGGATCTAGCCATGACAATCCGAACAACCAACCACCTACAAGGGCCACGATCGCCAGAACCGAAGTTGCAGCGTCTGCAATCACATGCACATAGGCCGACTTCAGATTTAGATCGTGGTGATGGTCGTGGCTTTGTTCGTGCTTATGTCCATGAGGGTGGTCGTGATGATGAGCTTTGCCCAAAATGAGAGCGCAAACGATGTTCACGAATAGACCCAACACAGTGACCACGATGGCTTCCTGATACCGAATGGGCTGCGGAGAGATGACTCTTTCAATTGATCCCCCCAACATCAGCACAGCAACACCTACCAAAAAGAGCGCGCTAGCAAAGCCTCCAAGAATCTCAATCTTCCAGGTTCCAAATGCAAATCTAGGATCTTTGGAATAGCGACGCGCAGTCCCGTATGCCAATGCAGAGAGCCCAATGGCAACAGCGTGCGAGCTCATGTGCCAGCCATCTGCAAGCAACGCCATGGAGTTAAACCACCAGCCAGCGACAACTTCGATCACCATGGTGATAGCTGTGACCCACATCACCAGGCGCGTACTGCGCTCAGCTGCGTCACTGCTAACGTGGAAGACGTGGTCATGCATCCATTCGGACAAGTCTTGGTTTTGCATTTGTTTGCTACCTGTTATTGACCGTTATTTGAGATACACACGAAGTACATCCATCAGTACATCCGCTCCATGGGATCGCTCTTTGGCATCAGTGATGTCAGGATCTGCGATGTGGGTGTAAACGTGATCCTCCAGAACCTCAGCCATGAGTCCATTAATGGCACCGCGCACGGCAGCGATCTGGTGCAATACCTCTGCACACCCCTTCTCTGCATCCAATGCACGCTCAAGTGCTTCAACTTGCCCTCGGATGCGTCGAACGCGTTTGAGTAGCTTTGATTTGTGTTCTATGGTGTGGCTCATGTCTAACCTCATATATAGGGTAGGGGGGTATAGTATATAAAGATTCAAATTCCACCGCCGACAGCTTGGTCATTTCCCGACGCAGGGTTGGCTAATGGACTACTTATTGGGATGCGTTCTCAAACCATCGTGTGCGACAACACACAAACCATATCGTTTGCCTCAGCAAGTCGATAGCAAAACCTTCGTATCCGACACACGTGTAAGTTGTTGCCGTGAAAGGCGTTCTGCGTGTGCCACAGCGTGAGGGTTTGCAGAAGTTTCGTGAGAAGAGAAGGCGGAATATGAGATTTGGGGGTCAATACCGCCCCAAGTACTGGAGGGGGTTGGCACACGTAGAATTGCGCCGCACCCCGCGTGCTCTGGGGATGCCCCAAATGAAAACGCCCAACTGAGATCAGTTGGGCGTCTTGGATTGGTGGCTCGGGGCGGAATCGAACCACCGACACAAGGATTTTCAGTCCTCTGCTCTACCGACTGAGCTACCGAGCCAAGGGGCATGAGTATAGCAAAGGAATAAAATTATGCAAAGCACGTTTTAGCCTGTTTGACGCTATTTTTATAATTTTGCGTTCATCATTACATTTTCATCGGCCTAATAATCGCAACGCTATAATGTACGGATTCTCTATTCCTTTAAATCCTACGATCATGTCCACAGTAGACAACGATATTTGCATAGTCGGCGATGGGATTATCGCCAAAACGGCGGCATTAGGTTTGGCGCAGGCAGGACAACGCGTTATTTTGTTGGCGCCGCCATCCAAATTTGTTGCGGCAAAAACAACCAATCCAGCAACCAGTATGACGACTGACTGGGATGTGCGCGTGTATGCACTCAATCACACTGCACAAACGTTATTGGCACACCTCAAAGTTTGGGATGGCTTGGATACCAGCCGAATTGCGCCAGTTGACGCCATGCACATTAAAGGGTGCGAAAATCAGAATCAATCTTCTTTTTACAATGGCGCGTTAACATTTGACTCATATAACGCACATGTGCAAACACTAGCTTGGATAGTGGAAGATAAGAATATCAACCACGCCTTAGATACTGCATTAAAGTTTTGCCCCAATATTCACAAAGTTTATGGCCATACGACGCGTTTAAAAATTGATGATGCCTACGCAAGCATAGAATTAGAGGACGGTGAAATGCTGCGGGTAGCGCTCGTCATTGGTGCTGATGGCAGTCAATCGTGGGTACGCAATCAATCCCAAATAGGCGTGGATTATC
>CAZMPS010000023.1:0-9969 GCA_964568305.1 uncultured Burkholderiaceae bacterium | reverse complement strand
ATTATCACTCCTACCGACAACGTGCCATCGTCACCAATTTCACTTGTGAGAAGCCGCATCATGGCGTGGCGCACCAATGGTTTATTGGGCAGGATGGCATCGTTGCCTTATTGCCTTTGCCAGGGCAGCAAGTATCACTGGTTTGGTCTGCTCCCGATGCACTCGCCACAACGATATTGGCGGAATCGCCTGCAAATTGTGCCGTACGCCTTCACCCACTTTGCCACGAAACATTGGGTAATTTACAACCCATTCAACCCGAAGTCATGAAGGCATTTCCTTTATCGCTGATACACCCACATGCCATGATTGCACCACGCGTAGCTTTGTTAGGCGATGCTGCACACGTAGTACATCCACTCGCTGGGCATGGAATGAACCTAGGATTTGCGGATGTCACCGAATTGTTGAAAATTGTCGCAAATCGTGAGGCTTATCGTGATTGTGGTGATCCACGTGTATTGGCACGTTATGCGCGAGCTAGAAAAGAAGATGTTTCGTTGATGCAACTTACAACCTACGGTTTGGCACATTTGTTTGGCGCTCATCTAGAACCATTACGCCTATTACGCAATACAGGGTTAAATTTACTTAATCGATTGCCAATCCTGAAACGTCATTTAATTAGCCATGCGATGGGAAAATCCTGGTAGCAAAATCAAAGTAATTACTGTACATTAAGCGGGCCGAAAATCCTAAAACGGAAGGAGTTTTATAGGCAATAGTACGCAATACTGTTAAATGCTGTTGTTCGGCGTTTTAACCATTATCAACCACCATTAACCATCATCGGAGAAGTAATGAAATTGAATAAGGGCGCAGTCGTCGCATTGTTAGGTTTATGCACAAGTTTTTTAGCATCGACAGCTATCGCTGCATCAGCACAGGAAACAACCGTCAAGAAGAACGTGGAGTCCCATCTAAAGGGTAGGGCACAGGTTGAGAAAGTCAGCAAAACCCCGTATTTTGGCTTGTTTGAAGTGCACACTGACGACGGTAACATCGTATACACAGATGCCAAATCACAATATCTTTTTTCCGGTCACATCATTGATACGAAAACATCCAAAGATATTACGCAGGATCGCATGGATGAACTCAACAAAATCAAATTTTCCGACTTACCGCTTGATCTAGCAACCAAATTAGTAAAAGGCAACGGCAAACGTGTAATCGCTATTTTTGAAGATCCCAATTGTGGTTACTGCAAACGTTTCCGCCAAACTTTGCAAGGCATTGACAATGTGACGGTTTACACCTTCATGTATAACATTTTGTCAGAAGAATCAGCCACTATTTCCAAAAACATCTGGTGCTCATCTGATCGCAATACGGCATGGGATGCATGGATGTTAGAAGGCAAAGTCGCTCCCGCAGCGCCAGCCAATTGCGTTTCGCCAAACGAAAAAGTATTGGCATTGGGACAAAAACTGAAAATTACTGGTACGCCTACCATTTTCTTTGCTGACGGTATGCGTATTCCTGGCGCCGTTGATGCGAAAAGATTGGAAGCCAAATTAGCAACGATCAAGTAATTTATTACTGTTCAAACTGTAAGCTGGGCCCCCATAAGGGGGCCTGCCTAATAGGTTGTCTTGTTGTCGCTTGTTCCCCTCCGTTCGTTTTGCTTCTCACCACAAAATGATTCACTACACCATATTCCCTAAGGATTTGGCTGGGCATTTGTTTGAGGTTTCAGTCACAGTGCAAACACCCGCGGTAGAAGGACAACAATTTGCTTTGCCGACTTGGATTCCAGGTAGCTATATGATCCGCGAATTTGCTCGCAATATTGTACAAATTCGTGCAACTTCAGCCGGAAAAGCTGTTCCGCTCACCAAACTGAATAAATATTCCTGGCAAGCTGCACCATGCGACGCTGCGCTGACGCTGCATTACGAAGTGTATGCATGGGATCATTCTGTACGCAGCGCTTACTTGGATCAACGACACGGATTTTTTAATGGCACCAGCGTTTTTTTACGCGTGCTTGGACAGGAAAATATTACACATATTGTTGATATCCAGCGTCCAATTGGTAATGCTTATGCAGCCTGGCGGGTGGCGACGGCTTTACCTGAATTGGAGGCGCAACGTTATGGTTTTGGCACCTACATCGCAACCAATTACGATGAGTTAATCGATCACCCTGTCGCATTGGGATCGTTCGCGCTAGGCAGTTTCATCGCACATGGCGTGATGCATGACGTTGCTATCAATGGCCGTGTACCCAATCTCGATATGGCACGCTTATGCGTTGATTTGCAAAAAATTTGTGAAACACAGATTACATTCTTCGAACCGACAACACATAAAGCACCAATGGCGCGTTATGTTTTTCTGGTATTGGCAACAGGAAATGCCTATGGTGGATTGGAACACCGCGCTTCCTGCGCTTTGATTTGTTCGCGTGATGATTTGCCAGTATTAAACGCGCGGGCAGAATCAGAAATCAGCGTATCTATTACTTCTACGGATGGCTATTGCACTTTCCTTGGTTTGTGCAGCCACGAATACTTTCATACCTGGAATGTCAAGCGTATTAAGCCCGCTGCGTTTTCTCCTTATGATTTGCAAGCGGAGTCGTATACATCCCTGTTGTGGTTGTTTGAAGGAGCAACCAGTTATTACGACGATTTAATGCTACTGCGCAGCGGTGTGATTGACGAGGAAAACTATCTCAAATTGCTATCGCAAACGATCAACCGCGTCTTACAAGGCAGTGGGCGACATAAACAAAGCGTCGCAGACTCCAGCTTTGATGCCTGGACCAAATATTATCGCCAAGATGAAAATGCACCGAATGCCATTGTTAGCTATTACACCAAGGGTTGCTTGATCGCATTGGCGCTGGATTTGACGATACGTCATCAAACTCAAGGACAAAAATCGTTGGATGATGTGATGCGCATATTGTGGCAACGTTATGGGCGCGATTTTTATGCCTTGGATCAAGCCAATAGCGGACATGGCATTGGCGAGGCTGAAGCGGAGGCGTTGTTTGAAGAAATTTCTGGTGTGGCCTTACATGATTTCTTCCAACGCTATATCCACGGTACAGAAGACTTACCGCTCACCACATTGCTAGCGCCATTCGGTATCGTCCTAAGCATGCCACAAGAAAACCCAAAAACCAGTTTAAATGTACGCACCGTACAAGACGGCAACGATTGCAAACTAGCGCATGTCTATGAAAATGGTGCGGCGCATCAAGCCGGCTTGTCGGCTGGTGACATCCTGCTGGCCATCGATGGTTTGCGCGTTACTAGAAACGATGCGCAAGATAATCTGGCCTCACATTTATCACGCTATCCAATCGATTCCAAAGTTGTTATTCATGTTTTCAGAGGTGATGAACTCATGGTTTTTGATGCCATCCTGCAACAAGATCAAACGCCACACGTCAATCTGAATCGGAATATGCAAAATATGCAAAAACAAACACATGCCGCTTGGTTAGGGCTATAAATCATCTATAAGTTTTCATTCAAAGCGCCAAACTAGCGTTTTTCTTATAATGAAGGCTTCATTCAAGTTTCATTGAAATTTCGTTAAAAATTACTAAAGAAATAAAGGAATACCATGAGCGACGTACAAGCCTGGATCAAAGAAACCGTCAGCGCCAATCCAGTGGTGTTATTCATGAAAGGCACCGCCCAATTTCCACAATGCGGTTTTTCTGGGCGCGCTGTGCAAATCCTCAAAGCCTGCGGGGTAAAAAATATGGTCACCGTCAATGTGCTAGACGATCCAACTGTACGTCAAGGCATCAAGGAATTTTCCAATTGGCCAACGATTCCACAGCTCTATATCAAGGGTGAGTTCATCGGTGGTTCCGACATCGTGGGTGAGATGTATGAATCTGGTGAGTTGCAAACGCTACTCAACGATATTTAATTAATATTTAATAATATTCGATTAGTTATTGTTTTTATTCAGTGCTAACAACATGCATCCTCCCAAACGGCTAGTCATTGCTATCACCGGTGCCACGGGTGCTGTTTACGGCGTACGGTTGCTACAAATATTGCAAGCAACCGCGGCAATTGAAACGCATTTACTCATTTCGGATGCAGGTGCGCTTAGTTTGCTACAAGAGCTGGGTATGAAACGTAAGGAAGTTGAAACACTGGCGCACCATGTCCATAAAGTACGCGATATTGGCGCATCGATTGCCAGTGGTTCATTTCAATCAGAGGGTATGATTGTCGCGCCTTGTTCCATGAAAACATTGGCAGCGATTGCACATGGTTTGTCCGACAATTTGATCTCGCGCACGGCGGATGTCACATTGAAAGAACGGCGACGCCTGGTGTTGATGGTGCGTGAAACGCCATTCAATCTAGCGCATTTGCGCAATATGACGGCCGTCACGGAAATGGGGGGAATTATTTTTCCGCCGCTACCTTGTTTTTATCAACGATCAGAAACAATCGCTGAGATGGTGGATCACACTATAGGACGGGTGCTTGATTTATTTGCCATCCCACATACTTTGTCACCTCGTTGGAGTGGCGTGACAGTCATGACTTAGTTCAGGTAAAAATTTTTTGCACCCGTTTCTCATTAAAAAATCACAGTATATGAACATTGTCATTCTCGCCGCCGGTATGGGGCAACGCATGCAATCAGCACTGCCCAAAGTATTGCATCCACTGGCAGGCAAACCTTTGCTCAGCCATGTGATTGAAACCGCACGTGCGCTCAAGCCATCAAAATTGTGTGTGATTTATGGCCATGGCGGAGAAATGTTGCCCAACCTGCTGCAAGCGCCCGATATTGTTTTCGTTCAACAAGTACCGCAATTGGGAACTGGCCATGCTGTTATGCAAGCCGTGCCGCAGTTAAAGGATGATGTCCCTACTTTGATTTTGTATGGCGATGTGCCTTTGACCAGCGTGAATACTTTGCAGCGCTTATTGGAAAGTGCTGGCAGCAATCGACTCGGTATCTTGACAGTCACGCTCGAACAACCCGGTGCGTATGGCCGCATTGTACGTAACCAAGCGGGTGAGATTGTGCGTATCGTCGAGCAAAAAGATGCCACCGATGCTGAACGTGCGATTGATGAAATCAATACCGGCATCATGGTGGCACCGACTGTTCCGTTGAAGCGTTGGCTGGCAGCCTTATCCAATCACAACGCGCAGGGTGAATATTATTTAACCGATATTGTGGTGCAAGCAGTCAACGATGGGATTGCCATCACATCGACGCAACCAGAAGCGATTTCGGAAACATTGGGCGTCAACAACAAGCAGCAATTAGCCGAATTAGAACGTTTGCATCAATTCAAATTAGCCAATGTTTTGCTGCAACAAGGTGTGACGCTCGCTGATCCAACCCGCATTGATATACGCGGCACGCTCACTTGCGGGCGTGATGTCAGCATTGATGTCGGCTGTGTATTTGAAGGCAATGTGGTGTTGGCAGATGGCGTCAAAATAGGTGCGTATTGCGTCATCAAAGATACCAATATTGCCCAAAACAGCCAGATCAAACCGTTTTGCCATATTGACGAAACGAGCATCGGCCAAGATGCCAGGATCGGCCCTTATGCACGACTGCGGCCTGGCACGCAATTGGCGGAAGATGTGCATATCGGCAATTTTGTTGAGGTCAAAAATAGCAACATCGCCGCGCACAGCAAAGCCAACCATTTGAGCTATATCGGCGATGCCAGCATCGGTGCGCGGGTCAATATTGGCGCTGGCGCCATTACGTGCAATTACGATGGTGTGAATAAATTTCGCACCACGATTGAAGATGACGCTTTCATTGGCAGCGACAGCCAGCTCGTCGCACCAGTCACCGTGGGCAAAGGTGCGACGTTGGGTGCGGGCACGACACTGACTAAAGATGCGCCGGCAGGACAATTAACTGTGTCGCGTGCCAAACAAATGACGATCAGTAATTGGCAGCGACCAGTCAAAATTAAAAAATCATAGAATATTTTCTTAAGGACTCATTATGTGTGGCATCGTCGGTGCAGTGGCGCAACGCAATATCACTCCCCTTTTAATTGAAGGCTTAAAACGGCTGGAATATCGCGGTTACGATTCTTGCGGCGTGGCGCTGCATATAGAAGGCGGTTTGCAACGTTCACGCAGCACAGCGCGCGTGGCTGAGTTGGAGAAACAAATAGAAAGCGCGGTTTTAAGCGGCACCACTGGCATTGCCCATACGCGCTGGGCTACGCATGGTGCGCCTTTATCGCACAATGCTCACCCGCATTTTTCCCCCAATGACAATAGCCCACGTATTGCACTGGTACACAACGGCATCATTGAAAATCATGACGAATTACGCAGCGAATTAGGTGCTTTAGGCTACCAATTCCACAGCCAAACTGATACCGAAGTGATTGCCCATTTGGTCGATCATTTATATCAAGGTGATTTATTGCAAGCCGTGCGAAAAGCTGTCAAACGTCTGCATGGTGCTTATGCAATCGCCGTATTTTGTCGGGATGAGCCACATCGCATCATCGGCGCGCGTCAAGGTTCGCCTTTAGTTGTAGGTCTAGGGAAGAATGAGAACTTCCTAGCATCCGACGCCATGGCGCTGGCTGGTACTACAGATCAAATTATTTATCTGGAAGAAGGCGATGTCGTTGATGTGCAATTGCAAAATTGCAGCATCACGGATCAGCATGATCAGGCCGTAGAGCGCCTTGTGCGTACGGTGCATGCGCATACCGGCGCGGCGGAACTCGGTCCTTATCGTTATTACATGCAGAAGGAAATCTTCGAGCAAACACGCGCCATCGCCGACACCTTAGAGAGCGTGGCCAGCATCACGCCCACGCTGTTTGGCGAACAAGCTGGTGCGATATTCAAGCAAATCGATAACGTCTTAATTCTGGCCTGCGGCACCAGTTATTACGCCGGATTGACCGCTAAATATTGGATTGAATCCCTAGCCAAAATACAAGTCAACGTTGAAATCGCCAGTGAATATCGCTACCGCGACAGCGTGCCCAATCCGCGCACACTGGTCGTCACGATTTCCCAAAGCGGTGAAACCGCCGACACGCTGGCTGCTTTAAAACACGCTCGCGCCCAAGGCATGTTGCACACTCTAACCATTTGCAACGTCATCAGCAGCGCCATGGTGCGCGAATGCGCCTTAGCCTACATCACTCGTGCCGGGATTGAAATCGGCGTTGCTTCCACCAAAGCCTTCACCACCCAGCTCGCCGCTTTGTTCTTGCTGGCACTGACACTGGCGCAAATCAATAACCGTTTAGATGCCGCCCAAGAAGCCGTGCATTTAAAAGCCATGCGCCACTTGCCAGCCGCGATTGCTGCCGTACTCGCACTAGAACCACAAATCATCGCTTGGGCAGAAGACTTTGCCCGCAAAGAAAACACTTTGTTCTTAGGACGCGGTTTGCACTATCCGATCGCACTAGAAGGGGCATTAAAACTCAAGGAAATTTCCTACATCCACGCCGAAGCCTATCCCGCCGGTGAACTAAAACACGGCCCACTAGCGCTGGTAACAGAGGAAATGCCCGTCGTCACCATCGCCCCCAACGACGCCTTGCTGGAAAAACTCAAATCCAACATGCAAGAAGTCCGCGCTCGCGGCGGCCAACTCTACGTCTTCGCCGACGGTGATTCTCGCATCCTCTCCAGTCCAGGCATACACGTCATCCGTCTACCAGAACACTACGGCTTGCTATCCCCAATTCTGCATGTAATTCCTTTGCAATTGTTGGCGTATCACACAGCATTGGCACGTGGGACGGATGTGGATAAGCCGCGGAATTTGGCTAAGTCGGTTACGGTGGAGTAGGTTTGCAGCGATATCGTTGGCCATATTGTTCTTAACGATGCTTTGGCGTACCGAACTATTTTTTATTTCAATACCGGCGCGATACTCTCTGCATAATCGTATAACTCCCCTAAAATCGCATCACCACGTTCATTGCTGGCTTCTGATGCTTCGGATAATTGATCAATTTCATTGAAGAAGCTGCTCAAATCACGTGCACCGTTGGCGCCATGTAACAAACGCTGGCGGCAATGTTCTTGCCAGCGTTGTTGTTCGATTTCGGACAATGTGGTGGGGAAGTTTCTGGCACGGTAACGAAATACGCATTCCTCCAATCGCTCATCATCAAAATGCAAGCGCGCTGTGGCCAGTTTTTCTGGCGTCAACGTGCGTAATATATTCAATTGCCGTCGGTCGTTATTGCCGAGAAAACCACCGTATAAATCTTCATCGACATCTACATTCATCATTGCGTCCATAGAAGCAGCAGGACGTTGAAATACTTCTGTCCATAGCGGCGCTAAGTGTGTATGTAGCGCAGGCGTGGTCGCCATGATGTTGGCGTGTGTCAATGCAGTGTCGATAGAAATTCCCCATTGCTCAGCCATTTCTGGTGTCAGAGTTTTTAAATTGCTGATTACCATAGGCGATTTATTTAAATGGATGGTTTTAATCGGCAATCGAGTGACACCTTCAGGCAAGGCATCTGTTGCGGTGAATAGGCGAGTACGCATATTGGCCGCATCCAAATTCAACAATTCAAGTGGATCATGGGCACAATCCCAGGCGATGATTTCGTTTTTATTGGTAGGATGCTGAGCCAGTGGACACATGATGGCCAGGCAACCGCGTTCTGTTGGAAACATGCCGGAAATATGCAGAAAAGGCCTTCTTGCTTCAGCTTGGAAGTGCAAACCGATTTCTTCTGCGACACGGTCTTTTTTGTGTAAAGCCAATGCAAAGTCGAATAAGCGTGGTTGTTTTTCCCGTATCAAGCGGGCCAGTGCAATCGTGGCGCGTACATCCGATAGTGCATCGTGCGCAGCTTCATGTGCCAGACCATTGGCGGCACTTAAATGTTCCAGCTTAAAACTGGGGCGGCCATCTTCTTGTTTCGGCCAATGGACGCCTTGTGGCCGTAAGGCGTGTGCAGTACGTACCAAATCCAAAATATCCCAGCGTCCGCATTGATTTTGCCATTCACGCGCGTAGGGATCGATCAAATTGCGCCAAAACATAAAACGCGTGATTTCATCATCAAACCGTATCGTGTTGTATCCAACGCCTATGGTGCCTGGTTGCGCCAGTGCCTGTTCGATTGTGGCGGCAAATGTTGCTTCTGGCACACCATGCTCTAGGCAGTGTTGTGGCGTGATGCCGGTCAGTAAGCAGGATTGTGGATCGGGCAAATAATCTGGCGCGGGTTGGCAGTACAGCATTATGGGTTCGCCAATTTCATTTAATTTAGCATCTGTGCGGATGGCAGCGAATTGCGCTGGTCGATCGCGGCGGGTTTGTATGCCAAAAGTTTCGTAATCGTGCCAGAGAAAGGTGTGTCCAGACATGATTGCTTTCTAATTTTTAATTTGAGTATCAGGCCGAGGCGGACAAAGCACGGTCTTTTTGCCACAACAAATCGGTTTTGCCCGCATATTGATTGAGAACGCGCGACCAGATAAATAACAAATCTGACAAGCGGTTGATGTATTGACGTGTGGCGATGTTGATTTCTTCTGCATTGCCCAGCGTGACGATGGCTCGTTCAGTACGACGACAAACGGTGCGACAAATATGGCTGATAGCTGCTGCGCGTGAGCCGCCAGGGAGGATAAATTCTTTTAGCGGTGGACAATCCGCATTGTATGTTTCTATCAGTCCGTCTAATTTGGTGACGTGTTTTTCAGTGATGAATGGGTGACCTGGAATGCACAACTCACCACCGATATCGAATAAATCGTGTTGAATGGAGATTAGCTCCTCCCGCAATCCATCTGGTATGTCTTCGCATAACAAGACGCCCAAATGAGAGTTGAGTTCATCCACGTCGCCCATGGCGTGAATGCGTAAGTGATCTTTGCTGATACGGCTGCCATCACCCAAGCCAGTCATGCCTTGGTCGCCAGTGCGGGTGGTGATTTTTGAAAGTCGATTGCCCATGCTTAAATAAGCCCCAAATCCTTTGTGTCATTG